>JAOTSI010000361.1 GCA_029865005.1 Desulfobulbaceae bacterium | reverse complement strand
TACACCAGATGATCCCGACGACCCTATTATCAAGGTAAAGATAGAATTTACAGGGCCAGATAATAACACAAGTTACTTTAATCCTGATGGTACAATTAATCTCTCTGTGTTTAATACTTGGCTGCAAACACAATACCCAGGTTATGAGCTTGAAGGGTACACTTGGAAAGCTGGCAATAACGGTGATCCAAATACTCACCCCGGTGAGGGACCTTGGGTGGACTTCGATCCTAATGATGAGTGGGATGCCAACAACCCAGCTTTACACTTTATGGATGGCCCAGACTTTGAATGGAACTGGGGAGGTGGTACTCCCATAATTAATGCCATTGTTGACAACTCCTATGTCGACGATGCCAATGTCGATGCTTCAATTCTCGTGGATTTTAACGAAGGTGACGATGATGACGATGACCTGGGCGATGATAGCGTCGACCTTGAGACCCTCATTGATGACCCGTCCCCTGATGATATCTAATCACCCCAACGCATAACCCTTAACTAAACGGTCGCAGGAAGTTTTTCCAGCGACCGTTTTTTTTTGAGCATTGCAATTTATGTTACTTTCCACATAAAATCCTTGTCCATTTAAATATAGAGAATCATAAGTCCTCGCGATCATCATGCCGGAAAGATGTGACATTTTTTGCTTAATATATCGAGAAAACAGAATTGACCTAGTAGTAAGATTACCACCTCAAACCATATAACATATTAATATGTTATATCTAAATGGTGATTGCACAATTATTGGGAATAAGATTGTATAAGTAGGGGCAGGGATCCGTTCTCCGGTTCAGAAAAAACTGACAAGAAAGATGTAATTTAAGGTTTGGTTATTACAGACGGCCATATTTATCTGGTAAATTTCAGGCCTTTTCCAACCCGGTTACTGGAGCATCATATGTTGAAATAATGGGTGCTGGCAAGTCAAGCAGCTGTAGGTTTGAAACCGGAATCGGGGACCATTTACCCCCATACCCATTAAAGAACATAAATAACTTTTTGGGACGAGTATCTCACACCAGCATTTTTTCTATCTCTTCTGCTAATTGAAGATATTGCCTGGCAGATGGACTTTTCTTGTCATATTGGGCGACAATCAGGTTCATTATTTGGGATTCCTGCATTTTTACATCATGTTCAATTTGGGTGGCCAAAACTTTATCAGCATATTGTTCCAAAAGTTTTTTGTACATAACGTGACCAGCAGTACTGTTTTTATCTGCCATAGTGACAAGTATTGCGTAATCCAAACTCTTATCTTTTCTCTCTTTAATCACCTTGATCGCTTCTTCAATATGAGCAACCCCATGAACCGAAAGGAATTCGCACTGGGTTGGAATAATAACGAAATCAGCGGCCATCAAGGCATTAAGAGTGTAAAACTCAATAGAAGGAGGGGTGTCGATAATAATATAGTCGACGACTTTTTTTAGTGATTCAAGTTGATCGCGCAAAAGATAGACAAAATCTTTACGATTAAGATTTTGTTTAGCCAGTAAGGCCATTTTACTATTAGAGGGTAAAACCCATAGGTTTTTATAACGTGTTTTTTTAACCACTTCTGAAATGGCGGAATCTGGAGTATGAAGTAAATCATAAAACGATTTTTCCCGATTAGTAAGCCCTAGCACAATGGATAAGTTAGCTTGCATGTCAAAATCAACGAGCAGGACACGTTTTCCGTATACTGCTAAAGAAGCACCCATATTCAAAACGGTTGTGGTTTTGGCAACCCCGCCTTTCCTATTACATACCGCGATAACGCGAGCTTCCTTACTTTGGAGAATTTTATTCTCGCCACCTGTGATATTTGCAACAAAAACATAATGGCAGTGAGGGCAGCATATTTTTCGGCCAGGTAAGGTAGCAGCTTCTTCAATGGTGAGCCTAGAATCGCATTTTTGACAATTGATCAGCATAACGGTCTACTTCCTTCTCAAGGACAATTCTGCCCTGAAAAATTCAAAAAGTGTCTTAATATATTCTTTGATCGCGGTCGAAAATATATTTTTCATCTAATCGTCTTCATGGGTTGGTTCCAGTAATTCGTCAACAATAGATGATAAAGAGTCTTTTTCGTGCTCTTTTTCATTATCGCTCCCATCCCCGCTATCTAACATTTCTTCCAGGATCTCGTGAAAAGGATTGAGTTCCGTTGTAGCGATACTTAACATAGACGCATCGACAGAATCACTGAGCTTACGAAAAAGTTCGTTATCGAGATCATCAGCTTGATCATGTTGGTTCGGTTTGATCTCTTCTTCCAGTTTAGTTTGAATCGTTTTATTTTCTTCTGGAAGAAGAGCTAATATCTGATTTAAATATTCATTCATGAACTGGGTATCAACATCTCTTCCCTCATTGATACGCCATCCCATGGTATTTATTTTTTGAATCCATTCAGTAAAAAAACGCGCTAATCCATGACAACCGCAGGCAAGGAAAGCTGAACGAAGAGCGGCGATATTTTCTCCACAATTTTGTACTTCTTCAAAGTCAGGACTTCGAGTTGCAAAACTTTCGCAGTGGTGACGAACAATTGCCAAAGCAGATCGTACATCATTAGTAATCACATAAAAATCTTTCTCGATCTTGCGATGAAGTACCATACTCGTTACTTCATCACTCGGCTCTTCCGCTTGCAGCTCAGGCTCTATACCCGTTAATTCGTCACTCGGCTCTTCCGCTTGCAACTCAGGCTCTATACCCGTTAATTCGTCACTCGGCTCTTCCGCTTGCAGCTCACGCTCTATACCCGTTAATTCGTCACTCGGTTCTTCCGCTTGCAGCTCACGCTCTATACCCGTTAATTCGTCACTCGGTTCTTCCGCTTGCAGCTCACGCTCTATACCCGTTAATTCGTCACTCGGCTCTTCCGCTTGCAGCTCACGCTCTATACCCGTTAATTCGTCACTCGGCTCTTCCGCTTGCAGCTCAGGCTCTATACCCGTTAATTCGTCACTCAGTTCTTCCGTTTGCAGCTCAGGCTCTATACACGTTAATTCGTCACTCGGCTCTTCCGTCGATAATTCCGATGTTGTAACCGCTATTTCATCGTTCGCATCTTTACCCTGTTGAAGAGATAACTCAATTGCTGGGCTAATTCCCTTTTCAGTTACAATCTCCTGCTGAAGATCTTCAATTTCTGTAGGTTCGACGATAAACTTCTCTTCCCTTCCTTCTTGTAACACAAGACCCTCAGGTTGCCCCCCCACGTCCACGTGGACTCGCTCAAGAACCTCTGGAAAAAGTTTAACAAAATCTATAAGAGACGCCTCAGAAAAATGATCCCCGTCAACAAATGATTGAAAATAATTATTTAAACACGCTTGCCACTCCCGATAAAACTTCATTAATTTTGAGGCTTGTATCAACGACGCAACAGCATAAAGATTGTCTATAATAACGATACAATCCTTAATTATAGTTTTTTTGTTTTTAGAAGTTGAGAGTTGATTAAGTAGCGAGAGAAGTTTAATAAAATCTTTTTGAGTTGAAGCAATAAATGTTTGATAACTTAAGGAATATATCTGGGAAATCAAAGAGGACCTTTTAGGGTCACCCTCTGGGTAAGAAACCCTCAATGTAAAATCAGGATCCAGGTAATCAATAAGTTGTTTTAAATAATCATAAAGAATATTCAAGCGTTGGAGCAAATCAGATGATACCGGTTTATGGGAGCCACGCAATTGAACGGGTACACTCTGCATGTTTTGCAAAGTGGTAAAAAGTTTAGGCTGCTGAAGAGTATTGGATGCGTTTGTTATATTTAAAATTATATTGTAAAGATCGTTCAAAGGACCGGTATCGGATGGAACATCTTGTAAGCGGTTTACAGCACTCTCCATTTTGGAAAGTTGCTCACGCGACAGTGTTATAAAATCGTGGAGCAATGACCCCTTTGTCATAAGAAATTCCTTTTCATATAAGAGAACTGAAAGGTCAGTAAATGTGATCCGGCACTTTCAAAAAGAACTAATACCGTACGATAGATAAAGATTACCAGCCTCGCCGGGTCCTTGCAAGACAAGTTGCAATAAAAAGGCCACAATCGTATTTATAGATCATAAAAAATTGTAAAAAAAATGAACCCAAACCACACTGCATTGATAAATAAAAAATACTAACAGACTCTTATCATAACATTTAGTTCCAAACAAATATTATTTATATATAGCCAAAATATAGCTAATAGCCATCCAAAGGAGATCTATCCTCGATATATAGCCGATATACGGTAACCGTTCACCGGGTTGTAAAGAAAAGTTCTATAACATCGGCCTGGTAAACGCTTACGATATAAGAATAGAAAAACTAGTATAATAAAAAGAACGGGGATAGAGAATTATCGTTTTCAGAAAAAAACTGAGATATTAGCAGGTAAAAAATTAAAATCAAAAAAGCGAAGTTAGCCACAAGGGGGCAAAAAAAAAGATAATATTTTCCAAAAGGCAACTTATAATTATTTAAAAAGTAGATGGACGGATATATTTTCCCCGGCCAAATATTCACCGCGCTCCGCAGAACAATGCATGATAACATTTATTGGTTCTAGGCGATCAACAGGTCGAACCAATAACCTTCCCCCAACAAAATAGGCTTTTCCAGGCTTAAGATTCAGATGCCCGGTCTGCTTCACCTTCAGGTCTGAGGCAAGTTCAGCAGTAACCAAAGGCGACTCAGGAGCTATATCTCCCATCATAGCCTTAAGGGCTGGAGCAACCAATTCATGATAAAGAAGACGTACAGAGGGA
>JAOTSI010000360.1 GCA_029865005.1 Desulfobulbaceae bacterium | reverse complement strand
AGGTGGTTCAGGTTTATGCAGTTGCTGCTCACTATAGCCCATTTATGCGGGCAGGGGCAACCGCATGAAGATGAGGAGGTACCTGTGACCACTTATCTTTTATTTTCAACCCGGTGAACGGTTACATTAAAATAACCTTACTTGCTTTTTTTCCGAGTCCCCTTGATACTATTTATTTAAAGCAGCCTCATATCCCTTCGGTGAGAAACCGGAAATTTTTACTCCGTTGACAACCGCAAATGGTACCCCTCCCCGCCCATTGTCGAGTTTTTTCTTGCGAGCGGCGGCATTTGTATCTTTCTCAATATCATAGACTTGAATAGCAATATTTTGGGATTTGAAAAAATCTTTGGCTTTTTTGCAGTAAGAACACCAGCTGGTGACGTAAAGCTCAACACTTTGTTTAGAGTTGTTACGAGACTGAACTTGTCCTCCGTTTGCAACTTGGTCTGCTGGTGGTGGCTGGAAAGTGCGTTGAGTAGTGCCGTTTTTATCCACCCATGTATATAGTTTAGCAGAAACAATTGGTGTTACACATAATTGAATTGCTAGCAGTGTAAAACTGATGAAAAAACATATTTTTTTCATTTGATTGGTATCCTGTTTATTTTGTATTGGTTTTATGGCTGGTGCGCGACTTAAAAAGCATGATATGGGAAATTTTAGTGCTTGGCAAGCTGTTTTTACAGGGAAAAATTCTCAAAAGACCTACCGGTTATTGAGTTATAAATAAATATACTTGAAAAACAGCTTTAGAGTATTTGAGTTAATTTTGGGTTTCTCGCTGTTATGAGCCGCAGTGATAACCTGGACACTACTGGGTGTTGAATTTTTCCTTATAATGCTAGCCTTGGGCTTCGAGCACATCGTCTTGTTCATAGGTGAATATATTTTTTCTTTTTCTCTGGCAAGCCAGTCGTGCAATTGGTGGTATCAATGAGATTGAAACGTTATAAAGTGTATGTAGTTTACATTATACAATTTAAATTCTTATTTCCGTATATTTGGACTTCAGGCTCATGGCGAATCTCCTTTGGGTGTCATTTGTTTAAAGTGCAGAATCCATGCTTTTTGAAGGCGCTTACTGTTTTCCGTTACAGATTTTTGAAATATATTTATCGTTCAATTTTTAAATGATATGAAAAAATTGCTAGATGTTCTAGGAAGTATTCAGTGTGTAGCTGAATATAGTGAATTTAGGGTGGGTAATTTTAAATATTTATTATAGTTAAAGACTTTTAAGATCGTTAAAGCGTGACAGGGAAGAATATTACTCCTTGATATATTCCATAATCCTCTGGCGAATTTTCTGATCGTCCCATTCTACCGGTCCAATGAATCTTTCTCTTAATAATCCGTTTTTGTCGATGATAAATGTTTCTGGAACTCCGGTGAGGCTATAGTTACGACCGGTGTTTGATTCCGGATCAAATAACACTGGCATTGTCCATCCTGCATTTTTTACAAACATTTTTACCGCTGAGGGATCGTCACGGTAAGCGATAGTCAGAATTTGAATTTTTTCTTCCTTCATGGAAGTAAAATATTCTTGAAGTAATGGCATTTCTTGTCGGCAAGGAGGACACCAGGTTGCCCAAAAATGAACAATAGTCACCTTGCTTTTGAGATTAGCCAAGTTCCAGGTTATTCCCTGATTGTCTTTTAACGAAAAGGTGGGGGCGGATTGTGCTATTTGAGCCTCTTGCAGGACAGGGGGACGGTCGCACGATGCAAGTAGTAGGATTATGATGGCAAGTGCTATGGAATTAATTGTTATTTTCATGGGTAATCCAGGTTGATTGTAAAATAGTGGGTTATTGGGTGGGTGTATTTTGGGCTTGTGGGTTTAAATTAATTTAAAATTTATTATTAATACGTAATCTAAAAGCTGTCTTTTGTAAAAAAATTAGTAGGTGATCACATAATTTACAAACAGCTAATTTATATAATAACAAGATGGTATGTAATGACAGGTGTCCTCAGGTTTATGCAGTTACTGATGCTAGCTATAGTATATCTATACGGGCGGGGCAACAGCGTGAAGATGAGGTTGTTGTGGTCACATAGAAAATTAAATTATAAGGTGGGGCCAAAAAATGAGTAGGCCGATAATCACCGCTCCCAGAGCCGCTATTAAAACAGCCCCTGCCGCCACATCTTTTGCCTTTTCCACCAGTGGATGAAACTCCGGTGATGCTACATCGGCTAGAAACTCTAAAGCTGTGTTTAGGGCTTCTGCAATCCATACTGCCATTATAGCTAATATTACGAAACACCATTCCCATCTTGCTAAATGCACGCCTATCCCGCAAATACTAACCGTCACAGTTGCCAGGGAATGGAGCCATGCGTTATGTTGTGTTCTGAGCATGGTTATAATGCCTTTGGTCGCGAACTTAATACTATGTATTCGTGCTTTGATTTGAAATGAATGACTCATAATGATCCACAGTAGATTTGTTGTAAGGAACGTGGAAGACTAAGCGTTCACCAAAACTACGCCTGCGCGTAATCAGGCCGGGTTCACTAGGATTAATAATAATACACCGGCCTGCTGCTCACATATGTCGTATAGGCGAATGTTTACTAAGCAGATACTATGGGCTTGTCTTTTTAACTCGGTGACCACTTATTAGCATGAGATGAAGTGAATTAGTTAGTTGTAAGCCTTGTGTTGGTAATTCAAAATAGCCGGAATTTTAATCTATGTTGTTTTCAATGAAATAAAAATTGTTTGTAAAAATAATATTTCCTGGAAAAACATAAGGTCGACAAACTTCCATTGCACATCTCTCTCTATCTGATTACTCTTTTTAGAGAGATAGTTCCTGAATATTTTCCATGCAACTTAAATATTATATCTGAACAAAATATGTGTATCGATCTTCATGTTCACTCAATTTACTCTGATGGAACCAATACTCCGGAGCAGTTGATTCATTTGGCTAGCAAGGCGGGGTTGGCGGCAATAGCTCTTACCGATCATGATACTGTTGCCGGGGTTGAAGAGATGTTATACTTGGGGGAAGAGCATAATATTAAAGTGATCTCCGGGGTGGAAATCAGTTGTATGCATAAAGAAGTACCAGTTCATATCCTTGGCTATGGAATTGACCATACCAATGAAGAGTTTTTGAACTGGATTAGCCATATTCAAAATGCCAGAATTGAGAGAAATAAGCATATTGTAGAAAATTTACAGGGAATTGGCATTGATGTTGAGTTTTCTGAGTTATCCCAATACTCCAAGGTGGGGCAAACAGGTAGACCTCATATAGCTAGGCTGTTGGTTGAGAAAAAAGTAGTTACAAGTATGGACCAGGCCTTTCGTCAATATTTGCGACGAGGCGCTTCGGCCTGGGCGAGTCGTAAGGTTTATAGCGCAGAGGAAGCTGTCACCGTAATTCATAGGGCCGGTGGTTTGGCTGTTCTCGCCCATCCCGGGACCATGAATCGTAGTCATGCTGTGCAGGGAAATATTATCGGTGAGCTCTGTGGAGTTGGTTTGGATGGAGTAGAAATGTATTATCCATCCCATACAAAAAAAATAATTCGGCGGTTAAAAAAAATCGTCCAAAGATATAATTTAATAAGCACTGGAGGTAGTGATTACCACGGGGGTAACCATACCGGAGTTTTTATGGCAGGATGGACTGAAAGACCCTGCCCACCGGAATGTTTGCTGGAGCATTTGTTAGCTGGGTTACAGCGGGTTAAAAAAAATCAATCCAATGCGGCTTTATTATCATGAATACCATTCTTATTGTTGATGACGAACCCAATTATCTGATCGTGTTAGCAGAACTTATGCGTGATGAAGGTTTTGAAGTTTATACTGCGGGTAATGGTAAAGAGGCTATGGCAATTGTGCCGGAAACTGATCTTGATCTTGTTATTTCTGACATGAAGATGCCGGTGATGGATGGTATTGAGTTGCTGGGCTATATTAAGGAATTCAAGAAGGACTTGCCGGTTATTTTAATTACTGCTTATGCAGAGGTGGGAAAGGCAGTGGAGGCCATGCAGTTGGGAGCTTTTACCTATCTTGCCAAACCTTTTTCGAATGCTGAACTACTTGCCAATACGGCCAAGGCCATTGAGCATTACAACCTGATGCGAGAGATAAAGCGATTACGTCGGGAAGTAAACCAGCGTACTGGTTTTTCAGGTATGATCGGCAAAACGCGATCAATGCGTATGGTATATCAGATTATTGAAAAGGTGGCTCCTACACCCTCTTCTGTACTTATCACTGGTGAGTCCGGGACTGGTAAGGAGTTGGTTGCCCGTGGAATTCACAATATTAGTCCTCGAAAGGATGCCCCTTTTATCTCGGTAAATTGTGCTGCCCTTTCATCCACTTTGTTGGAAAGTGAATTGTTTGGTCATGAAAAAGGTGCTTTTACCGATGCAGTAGCCATGCGTAAAGGTCGTTTTGAGATGGCGGATACAGGCACCTTGTTTCTTGATGAAATAGGAGAGATGCATCAATTACTTCAAGCTAAACTTCTGCGAGTACTTCAGGAAAAAAGTTTTGAAAGAGTCGGTAGTAGTAAAACCATGCACGTTGATGTGCGCATTTTAGCGGCAACTAACAAGGATCTAAAGGATGAGGTTGATAAGGGAAATTTTCGTGAAGATCTTTATTATCGGCTTAATGTTATCCATATTCATCTTCCACCGCTACGGGATCGAGTAAATGATATTCCCGAACTAGTTACCCATTTTATAAAGAAAAATTCCGTGCGCTTGGGTAAAGAAAAA
>JAOTSI010000061.1 GCA_029865005.1 Desulfobulbaceae bacterium | reverse complement strand
CCCAGGTAAAACCGTCAAAACCACCATTGCCGCAAAATAGAAAGAAGTAGTGCCATAAAGGGCACCTTGTGACGTGCAAGTTCCCGCTTTTACGTACTTCTGTCTTTTAAAGTCACGAACTTGGGTTAACTCATTGGTTTCCAGGAATTTGGTAACTATTTCAAATTATTTTAAAGACCTTGATCTTGAAAACCCTCTTCAGCCTTTGGTTTTAGATAGGAAATGGAAAGGGGAAGATGAGTTTCAGCAGATGGTTAGTTCAATAAATATTATTCGTACCAGTTTTTTAGAAAATAAGCGTGGTTATCTGAATTTATTAACATCTCTGAAGAAACAACGGGAAGATCTTTTGATGCAAAACAATGAGCTTGAGTTGATTCGTCAAGGATTGAAAAAAAGTGAGGAGATAAAAAGCGCTATTTTAAATGGTTCCATTGACGGTTTTTTGATTGTAGATCAGCAGGGAAGAATTGTAGAGGCTAATGATGCCTATTGCTCATTATTGGGTTATTCGAAGAGTCAAATTTGTAGAATGAACATTAGTGACATAGAAGGGGTGGAAACATCAGAAGATACTGCTAAACATATGCAAAAAGTTATTACCTCTGGAAATGATCGTTTTGAAACTTTGCATCGTCATCGTAATGGGCAGCTGGTTGATGTTGAGCTAAGTGTTAATTATGAGTCTTCAGTGGGAGAAATTTTCTTCTCCTTTGTACGAGACATCTCAGAGCGAAAAAAAGCTGAAGAGTCTTTACGGGTAAGTGAAGAACAGTATAGGAGTATGGCTGAAACTTCCGCGGATGCCATTTGGCAGCTTGATGTCCTTGGTAATATAATATTTATGAATCAGGCTGGTTGTGAGATTTTCGGTTCTACCCCTAAGCTTATGACTAATATGAATTTTCAAAGTTTAGTTACTGAAAAATATACATCCCAAGCAGAAAATTATTTACGGATGGCCCAGGGCGGGCAGAAAGTACAAGGGGAATTATATGTTTATCATGGACAAGGATTTACTTTCCCGATTAGCTTCAGCATGGGAGTGATGAGGAAAAATGGAAAAGTATCTGGTATTACATGTATTTCTCGTGATATTACTGATAAGCGAAAAGAGGAAGAAGATAGTCTCAGGAAGTCGCTAGCTGAAAAAGAATGTTTGCTTAAGGAGATTCATCATCGTGTAAAAAATAACATGCAGGTTATTTCAAGTCTTTTGTCTCTCCAGGCTGAAAAAGTGGATAATGTTGAGGTTAAGGCCTTGGTTAATGATAGTCGTAATCGGGTTAGAACCATGAGTCTTATTCATGAGATGTTGTACCAGAATGAGAATATTTCCAAGATTGATTTTGAACATTATATTAATAAGCTTCTCCGCTATCTCATGGATACGTTTGGCACGGCAAGTAATATATCTTTTACGGTAACAGCCCATGATATATTTTTACCCATCGACATCGCCATCCCCTGTGGACTTTTAACTACCGAGTTGGTGACTAATAGTCTTAAATATGCTTTCCCTCATAAGAAAAAAGGTGAAATAATGGTTCAAATGATAAAGGATGGAAATGGGCATATGGCATATACGGTCAAGGATAGTGGGGTTGGATTGCCGGAAAATTTTGATTTTACTTTTTCCAGTACGTTGGGAATGAGCTTAATAAAAAGCCTTTCAAGGCAATTGGGCGGTGTCCCAAGGATTTATAATGACAATGGGATGTGTTTTAGTTTGTTTTGTAAGAAGGATATGCATCAATAAGGTAAGTGGTCACTCTATTAAATCAGTTGGTTGTGAACCCTGTGATCAGATACATCAGTATATTATTGGTACATGAGGAATAGGTATAAGGTGGCAAGTGTTTTAGGTTTATGTTGTTTCTGCTGCTTGATGAAGATCAAATGGTTGCGGCTAGTTACGAAAATAGCATTTTTTTGGACTATGTTTAAAAATAAAAAAGGCCTTGGAACTAAGTTCCAAGGCCTTGACTTTTCGTATGTGGTAGCGGGGAGAGGATTTGAACCTCTGACCTTCGGGTTATGAGCCCGACGAGCTACCAGACTGCTCCACCCCGCGTCACTGGGGACTATTATGCCTTAATTATAATTCATTGTCAAGAACTTTATTTGTGGTGGGTGGCTATGTTACAATAAATCAATCAAGATTATGAAGTTTACATCCTTGTTATCAGTGGGTTGAGCTATATTGATTTAGTTAATTAATTGTCAATTCATCTCGTATTAGTGACTATTTTAGGTAATAAGTAACATTGGGGAGGGATAAAAAAATATTAGTTCCCCCCTTGTCATTGTGTTTTTGAATGATTACTTGTGAAGTTTGGACCTTTGTCGTCCGACTTGCCGGATTACTCAACAAAATGGAGTAGGAAGTTTTGTCGGTCGATTTGTTTTTAATTGTATCGGGCCTGGTTTATGGCTCGCGACAAGTAATTAATAAACCTATTTATCAAGTGCATCGTAAAATCTGTTTGAGCAAATATTCGCGACGATAGTTTTTCTGACCTGATATTACTATCGACTTATTATTGTGAGGTAGATGTTTTGTTGGGTAATAGGAAAAATCGCCTTACGAAAATAACCTATGCGCCGGAGCCGTTGATTACCGTATAGCTGTTTTTTGTCTTATATATGAGCAATTTACGGTAATTGATGGTAAACTGGTATATTGGGCTTGTTTTAGATATATTCTTTATCTCTCCCGTTTCCTTGTAGTGGTAACTCTCTACGAGGAAACGGGAATTTTTTGTATGGTCTCTCGGCAGGTTATGATGCACGCTAAAGGAGTGTTGTAGATGATTAAGGTCGAAAATCTCACTCGTAAGTATGGCGATTTTTTCGCGGTTGATGACGTTTCGTTTAAAATCAGCCCAGGCGAAATCGTTGGGCTGTTGGGTCATAATGGAGCGGGTAAAACCACCATTATGAAGATGATTACCGGCTTTCTTGAGCCAACCTCTGGCCATGCTATGGTTGACGGATTCTCTTTGGATGAAAATTTACAGGAAATTCAGGGAAAAATAGGTTATTTGCCAGAGAATTGCCCGGTATATCCTGAGATGACGGTGATAGATTATCTTGATTATGCCGCCTCACTTCATGGACTAAGTGATAAGGAAAAACCTGCACGAATTCGTGAAGCCATTGAAAAAACTGAATTGCAACCCAAAGCAATGCAACTGATTTCTACCTTGTCACGCGGTTATCGCCAGCGTGTCGGTGTTGCCCAAGCCATTTTACATAAACCTAAGATTCTTATTTTAGATGAGCCAACCAACGGTTTAGATCCAACCCAAATACAGCATATGCGTGAATTAGTGAAAAATTTGGCCGCCGAGGCCACCATCATTATTTCCACTCATATTCTTCATGAAGTTCAAGCCATATGTGATCGGGTGTTGATTATCCGTAACGGCAAAATGGCTATGGATTCCAAACTTGCTGATTTGCAAAGTGGGGCGCGGCTATTTCTCTCCACCGATGCTTCCATGGCGGCGGCACGTGAACTCATTGAACCCATAAGCGAAATAGAATCTTTGGAACAACTCTCTTCCCAAGGTGGGAAATATAAATATGGCCTCACCTGTGCTCATCCCGTCGACCATGATGATCTGGCGGCTCGGATAGCCGCATTGATTCACGAGAACGGTCATAAACTCTATAATCTTTTCTCTGAAACCCGCGACCTGGAAACCATATTTAGTGAAATTTCCACCGGGGAAGGGAGGGCATAGTCATGAAAAATCTTATGCGTATCGCACGAAAAGAGTTCGGCGGATTTTTCTCCTCGCCGGTTGCCTTTATATTCTTTGGCGCTTTCATTGCCGTAACTTTATTTATATTCTTTTGGGTTGAGACGTTCTTTGCTCGTAATATTGCTGACTTAAGGCCTCTTTTTTCTTGGATGCCTATTTTGCTTATATTTTTAACTGCCGCCATTACCATGCGTTCCTGGGCCGAAGAAAGGCGGGCTGGTACTTTGGAGTTTTTATTAACTTCCCCGGTGCGTCCCTTGACCTTGGTGTTTGGTAAATTTCTAGCCTGCCTCGGCTTGGTGGGCATAGCCCTGGCACTTACTGTGCCTCTGGCTTTTACTGTAAGCATGCTTGGAGCTGTGGACTGGGGTCCGGTTTTTGGGGGATATATTGCAACATTGTGCTTGGCTGCCGCATATATCGCTATTGGCTTGTTTGTCAGTGTGCGCTCCGACAATCAGATTATAAGCCTGATTTCCACCACGGTAATATGTTCTATTGTTTATCTGCTTGGCTCCGATGCTCTAACCGGACTTTTTGGAAACCAAACCTCAGAGATGCTCAAATTACTCGGCTCCGGTTCACGTTTTGAGTCGATAACCAGAGGTGTCCTCGATTTTAGAGATATATATTACTATATCAGCTTGGTTGGGATATTTCTCAGCCTCAATGTGTTTGGTTTGGAACGTATTCGTTGGGCTGGAAATGCAGGCAATGCCCATCATCGAAAGTGGCGTTTTGCTGTAATTTTGCTTATTCTTAACTTTGCAGCAGGAAATTTCTGGTTGGCTCCCATTGCAGTTATGCGCACGGATCTCACCCAAGGAAATATTTATTCCATTTCTCCGGCCACCCGTGCTTATCTTGCCCAGCTCAAAGAACCGCTTTTACTGCGCGGCTACTTCAGTGCCCAAACCCACCCTTTACTTGCTCCTTTGGTGCCTCGCTTGCGTGATCTGCTCAAAGAGTATGAAATAGCAGGGAAAGGAAAGGTGCGGGTGGAATTCATTGATCCTCTACAGAGTCCTGAGCTGGAACAAGAAGCGGGAGAGAAGTATGGTATCCGGCCAGTTCCTTTTGAAACATCAAATAAATATCAAGCTTCGGTAACCAATTCCTATTTTGATATCATGGTCCAATACGGCGATCAATTTAAAATTCTGGGTTTCCAAGATCTAATTGAGGTCAAGGTTCAGCAAGTAAGTGAAATGGAGGTGGAGCTGCGCAATCCAGAATACGATATCACCTCCACTATTAAAAAAGTTCTCTATAGTTATCAGGGGGCCGGTAATCTGTTTGCCAATATCAAGAAACCGGTGGTCTTCCATGGCTATATTTCTCCCGATGAGAAACTGCCGCCAACCTTGCAAGATATGCGTAAATCACTGGCTTCCATCCTAGAGGATCTCACCAAAAAGAGTAATGGTAAGATTACAGCGAAAATTCAGGACCCTGATAAAGACAGCGGTGCTCTTGGGGAAAAGATAGCCCAGCAATATGGCTTCCAGCCCATGGCCTCATCTATGTTTGATACCAATACTTTTTGGTTCTATATGACCATGGATAATGGGGACCGCATTGTTCAGGTACCATTGCCCGATGGTTTTAGCGAAGAAGGGTTGCGCCGCTCCGTTGACGCTGCTCTGAAAAGGTTTTCCTCCGGTTTTCTTAAGACAGTGGCTTTAAATGTCACTGAGTCTGGCCCGCCCATGGCTCAGTATGGTAATCAGGGACCCGGTAAAAGCTTTATGTGGTTGCAGGATAAACTTAGCCAAGAGCATACCCTAAAGTTGACCGATTTACATGATGGTGTCGTCCCAGAGGAGGCTGATCTTTTGCTGGTGGCGTCTCCAGAGGAATTGGATGAAAAACAGTTGTATGCCATTGATCAGTTTTTGATGCGGGGGGGTACGATTATTATCGCCACAGCTTCCCGTGACGTGATGGTGCAGCAAGGTTTAAAAGCAGCCAAACATACCTCAGGGCTGGAAGAGTGGTTGGCCCATAATGGTATCAAGCTCGAAGATGCCTTTGTCATGGATCAGCAAAACAGCGCTTTTCCCATTCCTATTCAACGACAACTGGGTGGTTTTACAGTTAATGAGACCCGCATGCTTGATTATCCCTATTTTGCTGATATTCGGGAAGATGGTATGGATGATGAGAGTGGAATTACCGCTGGATTAGGTCAGGTGAGTGTGAGCTGGTCGGTTCCCATCAACATCGAAAAAGAAAAAAATAAGGATCGTAAAATTACCGAGCTACTCAGAAGCTCGGCTCAATCCTGGAAAAGCAATTCCATCGATATATTACCGGATTTTGATCGTTTTGGAGAAGGTGGTTTTCCGGTGGGCGAGGAAATGGGGAGTCAATTACTTGCTGTGGCCGTGGAAGGTCGTTTCGATTCCTGGTTTAAGGGTAAGAAACCTCCGGCTATTGAGCAAAAGGTAGAGGAGAAAAGCCCAGGCCAATTTGATCCGGCTGCTGCTCAAGGACCGGTGGAGGATGAGAAGGATAAACCAACAGTAACCCGGTTAATTGAACGGTCACCAGAATCGGCCAGGATTATACTTATTTCTTCCAATATGTTCCTTACCGATACCTCTTTGCAACTTGCATCCGGGGCCATGCGTACTAAATATGAAAACCCCTTACAGTTGGTGGAAAACTGTATTGACTGGTCCCTTGAGGATCGGGGATTGCTTTCCATCAGAGGGCGTGGCCATTTCTCCCGTCCCTTGGTGTCATTGGTAGAGGGACGTCAGATGTTTTGGGAATATCTCAACTACGCTCTGGTACTTCTCGGACTCAGTTTGATATGGATAGTTAAAAAACTGAGCGCTAAAAGAGCAGTGGCCCGTTATCGTAATATATTGACCGGGGGAGTTAATAACTAATGAAACGTAATACATTTCTTTTTATATTTCTGGTGGTGCAGGTGGCCTTGGTTGTCGCGCTTTATTATTCTAAAAAAGATTACGGTGCCTTTAGTCCTGAGGAAAATTTGCTCTCCTTTAATAAGGTTGATGTTAATACTATTACCCTTGAGGCGGAAGGCGAGCAGCCCTTGGTCTTGAAAAAGGGACCGGATGGTTGGGGCATTCCATCGTATTACAATTTTCCTTGTAATCAGGCCAATGTTGAAGATCTTTTAACTAAGTTAAGTGATTTGAACAAAGGTTGGCCGGTGGCACTTTCTACTGATAGTGCTGAACGATTTAGGGTAGATAAGGAAAATTTCGTCCGTCATATTATTTTACAAAACAATGAGAAGATAATGACTGAGCTTTTTATCGGTAGCGCTCCGAGTTTTCGTAAATCCCACGCCAGGGTGGGTGGTAGCGATGATATTGTGGTTGTGGAATTTTCCGATTTTGACGCTGAAGCCAGACCCGTTGATTGGTTTGATCGCGATATCTTAAATCGAAGCGAAGCAGATATCACAACTCTGACCATGGATGGTTATAGTTTAAAAAAAGAAGAGGACAATTGGATTGTTGCTGATTTAGCCGATGGTGAAACAAGCGCGGTTGAAGAAATAAAAAAATTGCTTAAAAAGGTAACTGGTCTTACCATGGAGTCGGTGTTAGGTCCAGAAAACAAGATTGAATATCACCAGGATGCTCCAGAGTTGGTATTCTCGTTGCAACTCGCTTCCGGTGAACAGGTAACCTACACCATCTCCAAGCCGGAGAAGGACGAGCATTATGTTTTAAAAAGTTCGGATAACGACAATTATTTTAAAGTTATCCTTTGGATGGTGGACGGTATTAAGGAATTCACCCGCGAGAAGGTGGTTCAGAGTTCAAATATAGAAATCCCCTTCGAGCAAGCGGAGGAAAAGGAAGAAAGCAATGATGGAGCAACGGGAAGCAATTAACCGGCTGCAGAGTTATGTTCAGGAACTAGTGGTTGGCCAGGAACACTTGGTCGAGCGTTTGCTGGTGGCCTTGCTCGCCGACGGTCATATTTTAGTGGAAGGTGCTCCTGGACTAGCCAAAACCAGGGCTGTTAAGGCCCTGGCTTCTGGCCTGGAAGGGGATTTTCATCGGGTTCAATTCACTCCGGATTTGTTGCCTGCCGATCTAACAGGTAGTGATGTCTATCGTCCGGAAACTGGAACCTTTGATTTTCAATCAGGTCCCATTTTTCATAATCTGGTGCTGGCGGATGAGATCAACAGAGCGCCAGCCAAGGTGCAATCGGCCCTGTTGGAGGCCATGGGTGAAGGTCAAGTTACAGTGGGTGGTAACAGTTATAAATTGCCTAAATTGTTTCTTGTTATGGCTACCCAAAACCCCATTGAGCAGGAAGGTACCTATCCTCTCCCCGAGGCGCAGCTGGATAGATTTCTGCTCCATGTGGAGGTGGAATATCCCTCCAGGGAGGCGGGACGGCGTATTCTTCACCTGGTGCGGCAAGAAGCTTTAGTCGGTAAGGAAAAACTTGTTAAACCAGACCCGGTGACCACCGAGACCATATTTGCTGTGCGGCGCGAGATTATGGGTCTCCATATGAACGATGCGGTGGAGGAATATATTATCGAGCTGGTGGAGGCGACCAGGAACCCATCCACTTATAGTTCGGAACTGGCTAACTGGATCCGTTGGGGTGCAAGTCCGCGCGGGGCCATTGCCATGGAGCATGGGGCCAGAGTGTTGGCCTGGATGGCTGGACGTGATTTCGTCACCCCGGAGGATGTTCAGAAAATTACCCCAGATGCCCTACGTCACCGCATTTTGCTCGATTTCGAAGCTGAAGCGGAAGGGATTGATTCCGGTCATTGCATCGAACAACTGCTCTCCATGGTACCTTCTCCGTGAACGAAGCTATTCCCGGTGTTACCGTTAGTCTCAAGGAGTTGGTCAAACTGCGGGCCAAAACCGTTGGACTGAAAATTAGTGGTCGCCACAAATCCTTTGCAGGGCGTAGTGGTGGACATGTTTCGGTACATCGTGGTCGAGGCTTGGAATTTGATGAGGTACGCCATTATCAGGCCGGTGATGATGTCCGAACCATTGACTGGCGGGTAACCGCTCGACGTGGTCGGACCCATACCAAGCTGTTTCGGGAGGAAAGGGAGAGGCCTTTGCTTATTGTGGCCGACCTTCATCCTGGTATGTTTTTTGGTACCAAGGAACAGTTTAAATCGGTTTTGGTTTCACGGATGGCCGCTTTAGCTGCGTGGACTGCTTCACGGGATGGCGATTTGGTGGGCGGCGTGGTGGCATCCCATGAAAAATGTACTGTTATCTTTCCACGTTCCCGCCGTACAGGGGTGCTTCATCTTCTCAATGAATTAGTGGCTCGGCAACCGATCAGCCCCTCGGCTGCAACTCATAATATGTTGCATGAGAGTTTGTTAAAACTTAGCCGAATCGCTCATCCCGGCAGTACCATAATGGTTTTAAGCGATTTTGCCGGATTGAATAAGGAAGGTGAAAGGATTTTACTTAATCTTAGCCAAAGAAGTGAAGTTATGGCTTGCTTTATATATGATCCCATGGAGTTAACTCCGCCTAGTGCTGGGAATTATCGTTTCGGTTCACTAGATAGCCAGATAACGGTGGACACCTCTTCTACTTCCTTATGTGATTCCTGGCGGTTAAATTTTCTTCGTCGTCTCAATAAAGTTGTTGAGCTCTCCAAACGATCCAGACTCTCCATTATTGAGGCCTCCACCACCATGGAAGCTCAATCGGTTTTTACCCGACGTTTTCCAGGACCGGCCGGGAGGCCCAGCGCATGAATCCCATGCAAGATCCTTTAGCTCAGTTGCGTCCCCTGCATTCTCCAGACCCGATTACCTGGTGGCCACCGGCACCGGGCTGGTGGTTGCTGGTCCTGGTCATTGGCACTCTCATTGGTTTGATAGTGTGGCAATTGCGTCGTACCAAATTAAAAAGGGCCGCCCTTCTGGAGCTTAAGCAGATACGCGCCATGCAAGTCTCGGGTGAAGAGAAGATCCGTAGCCTGAGCTTATTGCTTAAACGCTATGTTCTAGCTATCTATCCTGGAAAAGAGGTGGCCTCTCTCACCGGTGAATCGTGGCTTCGTTTTCTTGATCAACGGCTGGGTCAACCATCTAAACCTTTTCAAAAAGGGGTGGGCCAAGTTTTCGGTATTGGACTCTATGGTCCTAAAATCGAATGTGATTTGGATCAATTATGCGGTTTGGTCTCACAGTGGATCAAAAAGAATCGGAGTAAGGGATAAGAGATAATTATGCTGGAGATAGTTTGGCCTTGGGTATTTGCCCTTTTACCTTTGCCGTGGCTGTTGCGTTACCTGCTGCCTAAAGCGAGCCTTAACGGTATCGCTTCGCTTTATGCCCCTTTTGTTCTGCAACTTGGTATTTCCGATCAGCAAGGAGCTGAGAGGCGGGTTCGCAAACGGTGCATAGTGGCCGCCATGTTTATTTGGATCCTTTTGCTCTGTGCTGGGGCGAATCCGCAATGGCTAGGGGAACCCTTGGTGCTGCCCGAGAAGGGTCGCAGCATGATGTTGGCGGTTGATATTTCTGAGTCCATGCGAATTCCCGATCTTGATTATACCGGAAGTGAAACCACTCGTCTCGATGTGGTAAAAGAGGTGGCCGGAAATTTTTTGGAAAGGCGCATAGGCGATCGACTCGGCTTGATTCTGTTTGGTTCTGAGGCCTATATTCAGGCTCCTCTTACTTTCGATCATACAACAGTACGTATTCTGCTCAATGAGGCTGTTATCGGGATGGCCGGGAAGAGTACTGCCATCGGTGATGCCATAGGGTTGGCTGTGAAACGACTGCGTGATACACCTAAAGGTAAAGCAGTGCTTATTCTTATTACCGATGGACAAAATACTTCCGGTATGGTGCCTCCTCGAAGGGCTGCAGAGCTAGCCGCTTCCATTGGGCTACGTATTCATGCCGTCGGGGTGGGTGCTGATCAACTCACTGTACGGGGTCTTTTCGGCCCTCAACAGATTAATCCTTCCAAGGATTTAGATGAGGAAACTTTGAAGTACATCACTGAAACAACCGGGGGGCTATATTTTAGAGCCAAGGACCGAATGGAACTTGAAGCTATCTATCAAGAACTCGACAAACTTGAACCCATTGAAGCTGGTAATAAAGTGGTCCGGCCGGTAACCGCCCTATTTCATTGGCCCCTGGGAAGTGCATTTATTTTTTCCCTGCTTTGGGGCATGATTGCTATGGTTCCAAGGAGGAAAAGGTGATCTCGGTTATACCGCCAGAATTTCATTTTCTTAGACCGTGGTGGTTCGCTACCCTGTTACCTGCCGTGCTTCTTTTGTTCTTTTTATGGAGGAAAAAGCTACGGGGTTACAACTTGCAGGATTTTTGTGATCCCAAATTATTACCCCATCTCATGCTGAAGGGGGGGACTGCGGCAAAACGCCGGACCGTGCCTTTGATACTGCTGGCCGCCGGTTGGCTCTCGGTGATTATCGGATTGGCTGGTCCGGCTTGGCAACGTCTGGAACAACCCGTATATACAGTGAGTAATTCCAGAGTATTGGTTTTGGACCTTTCTCCTTCCATGATGACCTCCGATGTTAAACCCAACCGATTAGCCAGAGCAATATTTAAGCTTAAAGATATTTTAAATCGCTCCACTGAAGGACGTACTGGTCTCGTCGTCTTCGGCGGTGAGGCTCATGTGGTGGTTCCTCTAACCGAGGATGTCAGCACCATAGAAACCATGCTTCCAGCTTTACAGGTGGATATCATACCAAAACCTGGAGATCTGGTAGGAGACGCCCTTGATGCGGCCATGGCTCTTCTTCGTCGGGGTGGAGTAAAGGGAGGCGACATAATACTTCTAACCGATGGGGTATCGGATGTGGCGGCCGCTTTGTCAACCTTGGATAAATTGCGCTCTAAAAATATACGGCTTTCTGTTTTAGCAGTGGGAACTGAACCGGGCGGACCGACTTTAAATGATGACGGTGTTTTTTTAACCGATTCTGCTGGTGAAGTTCGTATGAGTCATTTGGATGTAGGTAATTTACGAGAACTCGCCCTTAGCGGCGGGGGAGTATTTAATTTGCTGACCTCAGATGATGATGATCTAGATCATATTTTGAACGCCGGTGCATCTGCCGGTCTTGATAAGGCCAATGAACAGTTGAATCGTAACATGGAACGTTGGCGTGATGAGGGTATATGGATGGTTCCCTTGGTTCTTTTTTTTGCCGGTTTTAGTATGCGAAGAGGATGGATTTTGGGTGTGGCCATTTTACTTTTTTTGACTCCACCTCCCTCTGTCCAAGCCTTTGAATGGACCGATATGTGGAGTCGAAAGGATCAACGGGCTGCAGAGCTCATGGAGAAAGGTGACCCCGCCGGAGCGGCAGAGTTGTTTGATGATCCTGCCTGGCAGGCCGGAGCTCGGTATGAAGCAGGTGATTATGAGAAAGCGGCTCAACTTTTTAAGGATCAAGTGGATGATCCCTATAATTTAGGTAATTCTTTAGCCCGCAGTGGCAAACTAGATGAAGCCCTAGCTGCTTATGAAGAGGCGTTAAAGCGTAATCCCGCTGATAAAGATGCTGGCCACAACCGGGATCTGATTAAAAAAATTATCGAACAGCAAAAACAACAGCAGAAACAGCAGCAGCAGCAAAACGGACAAGATGATTCTGGGGAGGATCAAAAGGACTCTGATCAACAACAGAATCAGGATCAACAAAAGCAAGGTCAAGGAAAGGATCAGGAAAAACAAAACGACTCCCAGCCCCAGGATGATCAACAAAAGTCTGATCAAGGGGAGCAAAACGAATCCCAATCAGGCCAAAAAACACCAGAGCAAAAGAATCAATCCGAAGAGCATAGCCAAGGGGAACAAGATAAAAGCGATTCTGGTGAAGATAAAGAGCAAGGTGCCCAAGGGAAAGATGCTGACGGGGAAAAAGATAAACCGTCTCCTCAGGAAGATGAAGCGGAGCAAAATAGTGCTGAGCAAAAACAACCCGAGAAGCCCAAATCGTCTGATGAAAAGGATGAGCAAAAAGCAGGCCGTCCAGAAAAGCCAGCAGGGGCAGATGAAAAAGGCAAGGAGCTAAACGGGGCCGTGGAAGATGAAATGGGTAAACCTCTTTCCGAAGAGGAAATGGCGGTGGAACAGTGGTTGCGGCAAGTGCCTGATGACCCCTCTAAGCTACTGCGACGTAAATTCATGTTGGAACATAGGCGTAATAAGCAGGAAAGATAAATGAAATTAGGAAGTATTCGTCAGGGTGGCAATAAAGACATTATCCAAGGCGATTGGAATGGGCGAGAGTGTAGACCAATGTCTATTAGCTTTGGTAGTAGGACTATTTTATGTCTTCTCTCTCTATTGCTCTGGAGCACAATAATTTTGCCCAATGGGGTATGTGCCCAGAAATTGACGGCCATCGTGGACAACAATCATGTGGCATTTGGTGAATCATTTCGTCTTACTGTTGAAACATCTATCCACCTTACCGACGACCTTGACTTCTCGCCCTTGGAAAAGGATTTTGAGATTCTTTCTACCTCAAAAGGGAGTCGAGTCAATTACATTAACGGTAACTTGGAGACCTCTATTAGTTGGACTTTGGAGTTGAGCCCCAAAAAAACAGGAACCTTGACCATCCCATCTCTCCAAGGAAAGGATGGGTCCTCAGATCCTATTACTATTACAGTGGATAAAAGTACAGGAGGCCAATCTGAGATTTCTAAAGAAATTTTTGTTGAAATGGATTGCGACCCCAAAGATCCTTATGTCGGGCAGCAAGTGCTCTGTCGTCTCCGTTTATTTTACGGACCTAATCTCCGGGAAGGAGGTCTTACTAATCCGGAGGTACGCGATGCGGTAGTTCGTCAATTGGGTAAGGATCAAACCTATCAGGAAAGTCGTAATGGTCGTAGTTATAGTGTGTCTGAACGGCGTTTTGCTCTCTTTTTCCAGACCAGCGGAGTGGAGGATATCGGTGTGCCGGTATTTACCGGTAGGGTTTTAGATGCCCGCTATGGACGTCGTAACTCTTTTGGTTCATTTTTCGAACCTTTTGGGGGAGGAGGTGTTACTAAACGGGTTCGAATTGAGGGTAAAGCACAAACAATCAATGTTCAACCACGTCCGGCCGAGATGAATGATCTTAATTGGTTACCAGCTCAGGAGCTGGAGCTCCATGATCAGTGGAGCAGTGATAATACTCATATGAAAAAGGGTGATCTGATCAGTAGAACAGTAATTATCGATGCCAAAGGGTTGGCTGGTAGCCAGTTGCCAGACCCTGCACCACAAGAAGTTGCAGGATTTAAAGTGTATGCCGACAAAGCGGTGGAGTCCACCACCGATGATTTTAACGGAGTGAGTGGTCAAAGAAAGCAGGAAATTGCATTTATTGCTGATGAGGTAGGAGTGTTTTCTTTGCCAGCTATAACTCTAAAATGGTGGGATACTCAGCACAAAGTGATGCGAGAGGCATCCCTTCCAGCGCGTGCCATG
>JAOTSI010000358.1 GCA_029865005.1 Desulfobulbaceae bacterium | reverse complement strand
TTCTAGCTCTTCAACAGTTTTCATGTGAGGAGTGACTTCTTGGCGAAGGGTTTTTATAATCGGACGGATCATTAAAAAATATAGAAGTAATCCTGCTCCGAATAAAAGGGCATATCGAGCAAGAGGCAGAAATTCATAGACGTTGAATGGGGGTGCTTCCACCACCTCGGCTTGTTTGGCTGAATATGTAAAAGGCATGGAGAGTACTTCAATTTGATCACCCCTCGCGAAATCAAGAGCTAGTGCGCCTTTTATCATATTTTTTATGGTAGTTAATTCATTGTTGTCACGTGGTTGAAATGTTTTTTCGCCTGAGTCCTCGTCTTCTGTCATTTTATCGGAGACTAATACTGCAACTGAAATTTTCTTTATTGACCCAATGGGATTCACTATTTTGCTTATGGTTCTACTAATTTCATAATTAGTGGTACGTTGGGAGCGATTAGAATTTGGACCACTTGCCCCCCCCTGACCGCCTCCCCCTTGCAGGTTGGTTTCTACTCCCGGTACTCCACCGCTTGTCTCCGAGGTAGCCTGCTCTTCAGAGAGTTGTTCGCTCCGGATTACCGGTTCTTCAGGATCATAGAGTTCCTCTGTTTTTTCTACTTGAGAAAAATCAAGAAGTGCTGTGACTCGAGCCATGGAATTGTTAGGTCCGAGTGCGGTGTCGAGTAGTGATTGAGCTCTGATTTCCAAATGCCTTTCCACTTTCAGCTGAAATTCGAGCATATCGGGGGTTAGTTTTCCGATCAGTCCTTTGCTTTTGGAAGGAGAGAGGACATTGCCGTTTTGGTCAATTATCGTGATATTTTTTGGGGAAAGGTTTTGAACAGAACCGGAAACAAGATGGATGATTCCCTGTACCTGAGAGTCGGTAAGGGTGCGGCCGTTGCTCAATTTAACAATTACGGAAGCTGTTGCAGCTTTTTGTTGATTTTTAAATAATCGTTTTTCGGGAATAGCTAAGTGAACCCGTGCGTTTTCAACAGGGCCCAATGAACTGATGGTTCGTGAAAGTTCTCCTTGTAGTGCTCTAGTATAGTTAACTTTTTGAACAAAGTCAGTTAGGGCGAATGATTGCTTGTCAAAAATCTCAAAACCAACTCCTCCTCCTTGAGGAAGACCGGCAGAGGCTAGAGATAACCTTGTTTCATGGACTAAAGGAGCAGGTATTTGGATATTAGAACCATTATTTTTTAAAATATATCGGACGTTGTTGCGTTTGAGCCAGTCAACTACTGCAGCTGCATCGCTTTGTGCGAGGTTGGTATAGAGTGTTTGGTACTCCGCCTGTCGCGCTTGGAAAATTATAATTGCAAAAAGTCCCAAAGAAATTAAGGCAACTGCGATTAGCGCCAATTTTCTTGAAAGTGGCCACTGTCGGAGTTTTTCAGATAAAGTTTTTATGCCGCTTTGGGGTGGGGTTTCCGGCGTTGGTGGTGTTGTCGTATCCGCCATAAGTTAAATATCCTGCTTGCACATTAACGAGGCTAAAATTACATGATAAAAATGGGTTATGATTATCATAGGTGTTAACTCATGGTAATTGTATAAAATTATATGTTCTTCGATAGTTTGTCACTTAGAGTTGTATGCGTAGTACTTCTTGGTATGCTTCAATCATTTTGTTACGTACTTGGACCACAAACCTAGTTGATATATTGGCCTCTTCCATGGCAATCATGACTTCGTGTAAATTTTTAACCTTGCCTGTATGAAAATCCATAGCAGCTTTATCGGCTACTTGAAGTTTACTGTTTGTTTCATCAATCATTTCCGTTAGGTATTGATTAAAACTCGTGCCGACTTTTTGGGAAGGCGATGTTTGGGTGGTAGTAGAAGGGGTTGGTGGGGATAATCCAATTATTTCATTCATTATTTACCTTCCTATTTCTAGTGCTTTAAGTGCCATGCGTTTGGCGGACTTTATTACCGTGGTGTTGGCTTCATAGGAGCGAACGGCGGAACTCATATCTACGATTTCTTTGAGTACGCTGATATTTGGCAGGGAGATATATCCGAACTCATCAGCATCGGGGTGAGAGGGGTTGTAAACTTTTTGTGGTTCAGAGTCGTCTTCCAGTATTTCTTTTACTTTAACTCCTTGTAATGCTTTGCTAGCTATAGAATTTTGTAACCGGTCTTCAAAGGCCATAGGTATTGTCTGGAAGTAGGTGCTTTTACGTTTGTACGGGCCGCCTTCTGGGGTGGAGGTGGTTTCTACGTTGGCCAGGTTTGAGCTTATGGTATTTAACCTGGTTCGTTGGGCTCGCATAGCAGAGGAAGCGATGTCAAAAGTGGTGAATAAGTCCATGTTTTTCTCTTTATTTATTAATGGTTATTTGCCGTCATTGGCGCTGTATTTTAGGAGAGCTAATTTTTTGTTTAGCATGGTCATTGCTGCCTCGTATAAGATTTGGTTTTCGGAAAGATTTATCATCTCTTGGTCTAATTTCACCCCGTTTTGATCTCCGATTCTGGTTTTATCCGGTGAACGGGTTATTTCGCCCTTAATTTGATTGATTGAATCGGGTGTAATAGCAAAATGGCCGGGTTGATTAGTGACCGGTCGTATGTCAACTTCTGATACTGCATTTCGAAGTTGTTTTTCGAATTGAAAGGAAGCTGGAGCGTAACCGGGTGTATCAGCGTTAGCAATATTGGATGCAATAACTTGTTGGTTGGTAGTTCTAAGGTCTAGAACTTTGTGCAACAGGTTCATTGCTCCGTCAAGTTGTGTTAGTATACTCATGTGATAATACTCCTTTAGGGTGGTTATGAATCCCTGAGTAATATTTTTTGGGTTCACGGGAAATGCCGAGAATAATAGCGTGTATTATTTAGTGGTTCTTAATGTTTTTAGTTCGTTATTGGTTGAAATTACCGGCAGATAGGTTGTAGCTGTAGATTTCTTCAATAGCAAGTTTACTCCAAAGACTCTGTGGATCTTTTTCGGCCAGTTTTTTTAATAAGTTTAATCCATTTTCCTGCTTGTTGGCGGCTAATTCGATTTTTGCGAGGCGAAATAGTGCTTGGTCTCCATACTGTTTATCGTTAGTCAATTTTTGAAATTCTTGAACGGCAGAAGTATATTGTTGAGTCTGATAATACGATTCCGCTAATCGGAAAAGTAAGGCCGTATTAGCTTCGGAATATATGGCTGTAATAGGGATAAGTAAGGGAATAACTTTGCCGTAATGGCCAGTTTCGAAATATATTTCTGCCATTTCTTGTTTAATTTCTGGTGAAGTGGGGTGGGTGGAGGAAAAAAGATCTAAAAGTTGTTCGACTTTATTTTCTTTTCTCAGCCCCTTTATTCTGAGAAGAAATATTTCTGGTAAGTTGGCGGCTGGTGGAAAAGTGTGGATGTAGCGTTGAACGTAATGATTAAGCTGTTCATACCATCCACTTTGGTAAAGTGATTCTAAAAGTGGTTTAAAAAGCTCTTTTTGTTCATCTTCGCTGGATGAATCCAGTAGGTAGGTAAGTAAGTTGGCCGCTCGCTCAAATGCCCCTAACGCCATGTAGGCATCAGCCAAGTCAAGCAGAATATTTTTATTTAGCCAATCGCTGGAAAAGTAGGTGCGAGCTTTTTTGGCAAGTACTAACGCTTCAATGTAATGATTTGTAGAGACGAGTTCATGAATAGCTTCTGGCAATTGTGTGATAAGGAGTGCTTTGGCTTCTATTTGTAATTTACCGGAACCGAATTCCCTCAACATTTGCATTAGTAAACTGATGGACAGTTGTTTTTTATGTGCTAGGGCATGGATTAATGCTTTTTTGAAAAATCCTTCTTGGCGGATATCCTTGGAAATACCATTTACTGCAACGTACCCGTAGCGATCTGCTGCGTCATTATAGGAAATATTTTTATTGAGAAAGGTAAGGTCGGTAATCTTGAGGTGAGCTAGAAATGCCCCTTTGGTATTAGGGAAACTGTCTTGGATTTGAAAAAGGGAAGGAGTGGCTTTTTCAGGGCCGTAGAGCTTAAGTCTAGTCATGGCTAAACGGAAAAGTACGATGTCTTGATTTTTCTTTCCGGTTAAAAGATCTGATAATAATTGATAATATGTTTCAGCTGTTTGGTATCGTTTGTAGTGATAAAGGTCGGAGCAAAAGTAGGCTAGGGAGCGTGGATGGGACTTGATAATATCTGACACGTCACCTAGCTGTAGATAGGAAACCAGCGAAGCTATATTATTCTTTCTGATATGTCGAAGGTCTGCCTGCCGTAATTGGCGAACCTGGGAAATGCCTTTAGGGTAACCGATATCTGGCCGGGCTAGTAATTCATCAGCCTCTTTGTATTGTTCTGTTATGATAGCAGCTTCCGCTCGCAATAAGTTAATGTAGGGGAGTAGTGGTCGGATGTTGGAAGCTTTATGTTCAAATTCCTTCAACTTGCGGCGTACGGTGAATGGCTCTTCGTGCTGAAGTTGAATATAGAGGGTTAAGAATTCAGCAAGTAATGCTGCCGGTGATTCTGGATAGGATTGGATGATTTGTTGGGCGAGTTTAAAGGGTTCTGTATAGGCGTTATACCTAACCAGGGCCTCACAATAGGTGATATATAGTAGGGGGGAAATGCTGATATCGGTATTGGTCAAGACAATCTCTTTTAGTTGCGGGTAGACCATGTCCCATTTGCCAGACTCAGCCGCCTTTAAAATTTCAGGAGTGACGATGGAGTCCGGTATGGGTTCGTCGCTGAATGTGGAAAGCATTGGATATGGGGGGAGGGTGAGGCGTAGATCAGGCTCTATT
>JAOTSI010000060.1 GCA_029865005.1 Desulfobulbaceae bacterium | reverse complement strand
TTTTTAGCCGTCTTCTTTGTCAAGGCAACAGTTACATAACGCTGCTATGCGCCTGTTACCTCTTCTTGAAGACGACTAAAAATCCTGCGCCATTTTGGGATATTTATTATTTTCCGCGACCCTAAGAAGTTAGTCATCTTCGAGGCTTTTAATCGGAAATAAAAATAATACTAATTTATTATTAAAGTGTCTATAAGTTCCTTTAATTACTAGTTGGTCATATGAGCGTATATGTAGTCTGCGGTATTGATACCGAAATTGGTAAAACCATAGTGACCGGTTTGATCGGACGCTATTTCCTGAATTTAGGTAGATCAGTGTTTACCCAAAAATTTGTTCAAACTGGATGTACCGGTAAATCTGCCGACGTATTGATACATCGAGAAATTATGGGAACCAGGTGGAACGAACTAGACGAACAAGGTATTAGCTGTCCTTATAATTTTTCGTTCCCTGCCTCTCCCCATCTTGCGGCTGGAATGGTCGGTGAAGAAATTGATCCGTCAATATTAGAAAAGTCCACGGCGCGAGCACTAGAGGAAAATGAAATAGTTATTATCGAGGGGGCAGGCGGCCTCTTGGTGCCATTAACAAAAAAATTAACTCTCCTCGACTATCTAGCTGGTCAAGATGTTAGCATGATCCTAGTGACCTCACCGAGACTTGGCTCTATCAACCATACCCTACTTAGTCTAGAAGCACTTAGAAAGAGGAATATAAAATTGGCAGGATTGGTTTATAATGTTTATGGCGATCATTGTATAGAAATTGCTAATGATTCTTTAACTGTTTTTAAAGCTGCTTTAACCAAGTATGGGTACGAAGAGCGAATTGTGGTATTGGACGAACAAGGGGAAGAAAAAGGTGAAGCGAATTGGCAGACCTTATTTGACCGTTAAAAACTCTGAAGAATATATTGAGTATAAAACTAAAAAACAAGCAACATTGTTTAATCTTTGTCCTTCCATAACTCTTTAGCAAAGTTTATTTATTTTTGCGTTTACATAACGCATTGACTTAAACAGTTGGATTCTTAATCTATATTTTATATGTACTTACAGGTAGATACGAATTATGAATAATGCAAAAACATCTATTATAATGCCCACCTACAACCGGGAAGCTTTAATAGGCGAATCGATAACAAGTATAATAAAACAAGAACATACCAATTGGGAATGCATTATAATAGATGATAATTCCACGGATCGTTCATTAGAAAAAATAGCTGAATTGGTTGGTGAAGATGAGCGCTTTATTATAATAAAAAAAGACAAAACTATAGCACAAGGGGCTCAGCAATCGAGAAATTTAGGTTTACAACGGGCAACAGGACGATATGTTCTGTTTTTAGATTCTGACGACTTACTTTCTCCAACCTGTTTGACGCAACGAATTTCATTCATGGAACAACGGCCTGATACGACATTAGGCATATTTCCAGGTTTGAGATTTAAAAAGGAACCATACGATACTTTAACCATTATTTCTACCTATCAGGGAAAAGATCCAATAAAAGCATTTTTAGAATGCAATACGCCATGGACTATTCTCAATGGAATATGGCGTCGTAAGGAACTGCTACGTAATAATGTTTTTTTTGACGAAAAAGTAAAAGGATTTCAAGACATAGACTTTCATCTCCAGGCTCTGTTTAAGGGCATGACCCATGCATTTGCAGATAATGAACCAGATTGCTTTTGGCGTCTGCAACAATATGACAATATAGGTAATCACCTAGTAGATGAATCTTTTGTTAACTCTCATGCTTATTTGATCAAAAAAGTTATAAGTAATGTGGAAAACTTAAAGGATGGTAACAAAAGATATGGAGCATCTATGCGTAAATTTATATTTTATAAATTACGTATGCAATTGGTAGAAAGGAAATTCAACTCTTTTGAAATACTTTTTAGAAAAATGATTTCTACCGGATACTTGACGAAGACTTCAGTAATCATTGTTCGTTTATTAGCTAATTTATGCAAGATCAACAGTTGTCATTCTCCATTGATCAACAAATTAATTTTTATGTTTTATAAAATGTTGTTATTGGGCACCCTTCCCTTTTGCAGACCAAATAAACATTTTCTTGTTCATCAGTACAGCAGGTAACCCAAACAGCCAGTTTAATTTAAAAAAAATAACAGTTACATGATGCTACAGCGACAGTTACCCCTCCTTTTAAAAGTCCATAAAACCGATACAAAAAACACAGATCCCGATCTTGGATTTTTAAACATTTTACACAACCCTAAATATCATAGCGCTTATTAAGTCGATCTATAAGTAATGCACTGTATTTTTCATCTTCTTCAGGGTGGTATTTCTTAACCAGCTTGCCGTCTGAACCAATCGCACGATGATATCGCTTGTAAACGTTACACTTCATACAGCTTGCTTGTTTCTCAGCAACTGAACCTTGAACTGTTCCTCCACATAAAGTGCCAGCAATGGCCCAGCAGCTATGGCCCATTTTTTCCTTGGAAGCAATGCATTCCCCTAATTCATTAACTTTTTGACCATTTTCTTGACGGTCACAATTTAAAATTTCCCAGCAATTTTCAAGACCTGAAGCAGGTATGACGAACATTTTCTATTCCCCGAAATATAAGAAAAATATAATCTACAATCAATAATATTTTAATATGATTGTGGTACAAAGGGAAGAGAGAAATGATTATTATTAATCATTGGTTTTACGTTCCGACACAGTGAGATAATAATACCTAAGTAATATGAACTTTTATTACTACACAAATAATATTGCAAATAAAAAGTATTTTCATATTAAATGTATAAAATAATAACAATTAACTCAATATAGAATTAACAAATCGATATCTATTCAATAGGTATTTTACAAAATAAAAAAAATCGTTCTCAAAAAAAGCGGCTATCACTCTACGATCTTTTTAATCGCGTCATTTATGGCCAAAGCATAAGGGTGGTGTTTACGTAAAAAAGACGGCATGGTATTTCTAGCCTGACGAGCAGCTTCCATACTAGAAAACATCCCATAGTAAACAAATAAGGTAAGATGGTCGGACGATTTACTCAAAATATAAATTTGATCGCTTATATCATTATATTCCTGAGTACGTATTATTTGTTTTAAATTCTCCTCTGCTGTAGAGGATGACAGCATCATTAACTGTATCGTATATTCACCGTCATGTTTCTCTTTAAGCCATAACTTGCCAGCATCACTACGAAGCTGGTATATATCTTCCGACTGACCAGGTTCGTCCTCAACATCTTTAACGGAATCTAATTTTACATCCGGAGGATTATCTCCGGTTGTCGGTGAAGAATAAGATTGTACCGGTTCTGCAGCAACCTTGTCGACAGGTAATGACGATTCCATGACTTTATCCTCGGGCGAGGAATCAATAACCGCAACTGGAACTTTTTCGTTAGGACCTGGTGAAAATACTATCACTAAAACTACAATGAGAAGACTGGCTCCTACACCAAGCCACATTGCATTATTGGATAATAAACCGGTAAATAGCGATGGTCTAACTTTTTCACTATCAGACTGAAGCTCTACATGATCGAGAAGAACAAGAAAAGACTTTTCAGAACAGGACCTCTGCAGAGCCTCCTCAGCTAACATGTTGGTAACTTTAAGATTTCCTTGAGCAGTCTCATATATCTTTTTCACCGCTCCATCGGTAAATATCTTCTTATGATCTTCTTCGGCTAAGCCAGAGGCCTGTAGTCGAAAATTTAGATACTTACCGGTTTCTACTAAATTAAGAGAACGTAGAGAATATTCCTTATCCAGATCAATTTCTATATTATAAGTCAAAAGCTGTTTAATATTTGCCGCCAAAAAAGAGCGACCGGACAGGAGTATATGAAGTGATTTATCTTCCCCTATATCACTTAACAAACGTACTAAACGCTCCATAGTGGCCAGAAACAGTTTCTCAGCTTCATCAATAACAACCAAAATGATCTGTCTTTGGTCTCTTTTCCTGGCAAGATAAGCTTTAAATTTACTAATTAATTCGTCGGAACTAGCTCCAATAGCGGGAGTCATTCCTAAATCTAAACAAATTATACGTAAAAGATCTTCAAACGAACCAAGCGGATTAGTTATGAACACAATCTGATAAGCGGCAGGAAGTCTCACGGCGAAAACTTTGCACAAAAGAGTCTTACCTGAACCCTCATCTCCAATGAGCGATACAAGAGGCTTACCTTGCTTTATATTTTTCAATAAAGCCTGATACACTTCGTATCGGCCAGCATCTGTAAAAAAAACAGCGGGATCTGCGTCCTCAAGAAACGGTGACCGCTGTAATTGAAAATGTTCCAGATACATTGTCATTATAGAAAAATATAGAGTAAGATTTTAGTAATTAAGCTATGAATAATACAAAAAAGTTATACGCAACAATTTATGTTAACTTATTATATCTTCCATCACCAACAATATCCAACTATTTCATCCACCGCAACTCTTCAGATGTTAATTATAAATACTTGTAAATAAAATTCGGAATTGGAAAGCGGCGCTTATTTAGAATAACACCTAATATATTACCACCTTGAGATATAACCTTTTGCTTTATCCTATCCACTACCTGCCAACGAGTCTTTCCGGCTTCCACCACTAGAACCAAGCCATCAACCTGTTCTGCTAAAATCAACGTTTCAGTTGAAGCCACTGAAGATGGTGTATCAATGAGAATAAATTCATATTCATCACGTAAATACGACAAAAAAGAATTCAATTCATCAGAATCAGGCTCCAAAGGCCTGGTAAATGTCTTACCCAATAATGTCATAACATAAAGTGGAGTATCCGCGACTTGTTGGATAATTGAATTTAAGTCAATCTCTTTATCAACAGCCTCACGCCAGCCAATCTCTCCATTGAGTTGAAAATGAGCAATCTGGCTATCTCTACCTTGCTTAATATCAATAATAAGGACTTTTTTTTGATGTTTTAAGGAGCATAATTTAGCAAACTCCCTCAATATCTCAGGCACCCCCTCTTGGGGACGCGCACTAATAAATTGAACTATTTTAGAAGAAGAGTTACTTAATAAATGTCCAATATTTTGATAAAGAAGAGCCAGAGATTTTTCTAATTTTAAATCAAAAGAACGAAGAACAGTTTTCTCAAGCCTAACCCGATCGTCCTTGACAAATAATTCAGGCTCTGCATCAGTAAACGCTTCAGGCCCAGTCTCAATTACCTGTGATTGCGGCTTGCTTTCCTCTTCTGGTATAGGGGACTGCTCTTCAATCTGTTTGGCTTTCTTGGCATGCTCAAGAGCTTCATATATTTTTGTCATAAGGAGAGAAAATTATCATTTTAGCGCAACGGTGTTGTGCAGTTACTGTTCGTATCAATTATGTAAGCGCTCACCAGCACTACGCCTGCGCGCGATCAGAGCGAATTCACATAGGATTAACTATAGCTCACCGGCCTGCTTGCACATATGCGCAGCACTAGAAAACGCTTAACAATCCGATGTTATGGAACTCTTTTTTACAACCCGGTGAACGGTTACTCAATTATAATTTAACATCACCAACACATTACAAATCAAAAGAAAAACAATCCACAGCAATGATACATAGACCCAGGAAAGCTTAAGATTTTTCCTCTTCCCCACCCTATCGGCCATAATTTCGCTTATAATCTTAGAAGTAATTATCTTCTTTTGATACCCAAAACCAGCAATCAATGCATTTTCACAAATAATATTAATGTTTCTAGGAATACCTTTAGCGTATCGCACAATCCTCTTTAAAGCCGCATCACCGAAGACATTTCGCTCACTAAAGGTAACTTTACTAAGACGATGTTTTATATATTCCAATGATTCAGCGGGAGATAATTTTTGAATTGTCGCCTTAATCGCCAAACGCTGTTTAAGTTGTCTCAATTCGTACTGATCAAGGTTTTCATTAAGTTCTGGCTGGCCCACTAAAACTATCTGAAGTAACTTTTCATTAGCGGTTTCAAGGTTAGATAAAATACGCAATTGTTCAAGAGTGTCAATAGGCATATTTTGCGCCTCATCAATAATAAGAACCGTATTACGACTATTATTATACTCTTCAATCAAAAAACGATGCAATTGATGCACCATAGAAGAAATATTTTCATTATCGGGCTGCAAACCAATTTCCCGAAATATATTAACTAAAAGTTCATAAAAAGATACATGGGCGTTAAAAATATATACCGGTGAAACCTGCCTGAGGTCTATCTTGGCGAGATATGATCGAATAATAGTAGTTTTGCCAGTTCCCACCTCACCAGTAATAGCAACAAAACCCATTCTCTGCTCGATACCATATATAACTGCACCTAACGCTTCCTTATGGCTAGGACTTAAATATAAAAATTCTGGATCTGGAGTAATATGAAACGGTTTTTTCTTAAAACCATAAAAGGTTAGGTACATGACTCAAATTCCTCTTTAGACACAAACGCCAGAACCGGTAATCCCAATTTTTTCTCCACATCCTCATTAGTTTTCATCGTATCATCAAAAAATTCCAATACCAAAGCCAACCCTATCCCCACAAAAAATCCTAACAATAAGCCAATGGCAACATTAATTTTTCTTTTTGGTTTTATATGAAACATTGGTAAAGTGGCGGGTTGCAAAATTCGCACATTAGAAACCTTACTCATATCCAAAGCAGTTGAAATTTTAGCTCGACGTAAATTGTCACGATAAGATATATACTCACTCTCCAACATCTTTATATCGCGCTGTAACCTTGCAAGATCAAGTTCTTTTTCTGCCAGCACATTCACTTCATGTTGCCTTTGCAACAGCTCATAAGCTACAGCTTCCTGTTGAACCATCTGAAAACGACTATTAGCCTTTTCAAGTTCAAGATTATGTTCGACAGCCTGATGAACTTCATTTACCCCTAGGGTAACTTGAGTTCGTGTCTCAGGTTCCTGGACTAAAAGTGATTCAATATAATCAATTTCATGACGTACCTCAATAAGAGGTCGATAGTTATCCTGATATCTACTGGCAAGCTTTGATTCTTCCAACCTAAGACCGATTAACTGATCTCTCATATCCTTGGCCACATAATTAGAGTGCCCCATAGTACGATGCAACTCCTTACTCGGATTTTGAAACTTAAGATTTTTTTCAAACTCCGCCACCTTTGCTTCGGAGGAAAGTGCCAAGCCTGTCACACTATCCAACGAATTCTGCAAGTATTCTATTTGTCTAAGTAAAGACTTTTTCTGTTCATCTATATTTACAATATTATTTTCAGCTTTAAACAACTTCAGTTCTTCTTCCTTACTTGCCAGGTCGGAATATAACTGAGCTGATTGTTCTTGAAAGAAAAGAGGAGTAGCGAGCATCTTATTAATTTCAATATGCCGCTCAAGATAGAAATCCATCATCTCATTGAGAAAAAGTTGAGAACAACGAGGATTACCTCCCATATAAGAAAGATCTATAAGATTAGTCTCCTTTCTGTGTACAACACTCAAGCTACCTTGTAATACCGATACAGCGCTACGAAAAACAGGATCATTATGGTCGTACAAGCCAGTATCCCATCTATTCTTTTGTCCAGACTGCCCAGGAGATCTGCTATTAATTTGATCAGAACAGTTCAAGATAAATTCAGGGCCATATTTTTCAACTACCCGCTCAGCAATGATCACGCTGCTAATGATGGCTACCTCGGACAACGTCTCCTTATCCTTTTCAGTATACATTCCAAGTATCTGCCCACCAACAGTTGGATCCAGCGCGATATTTTCCCGACCCACCCTAATTAGTATTTGAGCATAGGATAGATATACTTCCGGCGTGAGCAAAGTAATAATGACCGCCAAAATAGAAATAGTAAAAAATGATACAACTATTAGAATTTTATGCCTAAACAACACTATCAGAAAATCACGAAGTGAATTTTCATACTCTTTAATAAGACGGTTTTTTTTAAGGACCGGTTTGCCCACTATATTCTCACTCATGACTCATGCACATACAAACAATATTAAATCTCAAGAAATTATCACGGTAAAAATCCTAACTAATGGATCCAAACCTCTATTGACCACCGATAAATATATTATAATCGTCACTTGGGTAGAGTGACACACCAAAACCAGTCACAGCTATGATTTTGGACAAATATTGATTAACCCATTGATTAAGTGCGTCAATCCTAGTCCTAGGAACATACACTATATCCTGAGCAGCAAGATAGAACGGCTCACCTTCACCACGAAAGGCCTTCTCAATGTCAATCGTGTTTATATATCGATTTTTCCCCTGATGACGTATCACCACAACACTTGATAATTCCGCACTGATTTTCGAATAGCCGCCTGACATCATAATCGCCTGGAGTACCGACATTCTTCCGGTAAGATCCAACACTCCTGGGGACATTACCTCCCCACCGACATAAACTCGCTTACTAACGGAAGCCAACACGGTTACCAACAACTCAGGGTTACGGAGATATTGCCTGTATCTTTCTTTTAACCGAGCAGTCAACTGCTCCGGAGTAAGTCCAACAGCTTTAGCACGCCCTATATAGGGAAGAGAAATATATCCATCAAGTCGGATCTTCTGCTGGACTCTTCCAATTTCAGGCCAAAAACTAAAATCTACTGCTATTTCATCACCTAACCCCAAGACCGCATTGTCTGCCCCGCTAACTACCTGCATCCTCGCGGGTATCGGTTGAGTAGTTACTACCTTATTCTCAACGCATCCAATCAAAGCAAACATGATCACAAAAATTACCAGTCCGCGAGTGAACAGAAGATTGGCTACATCTGTTTTTAACTGCTTTTGATACGCCATAATTGCCACTCGGATCTCATCACCCATAAATCAAAAGACAATAAAAAATTTTATTCCAAAATAGTTTAGGCATCACACCCCAAAGTTGATTTTCGTAAATCAACATTATATTAATTATAATCAAAAACAACTGAATTAATAAAACAATAATAGTTTTTTTTTCTAAAAAATCATAAGATAATAAACTTAATCATACGTAAAGCGGGCCGCTACCATTGGGAACTAATGATTTTCACCAAAGCCATTTTTCATCTCAGACCCAGAGGCGCTTACGAAAACTAAACGGCAAACGGAGTTTCAACTAAACGCTATAATGTTCGCTTACCACTAAATCAGCTGCAAGGCAATAATTTTAACGCCACTAAAATACGTTACAACGATTAACCCCTAGGTAATAAAAGACTTGAAACTGTGGATAACTGAAAATTTAATTATAAGCTATTCAAACACAAAAAAAGGTTAATTACAAAAGAGAAAGTGCATCCTACTTACCAAGAAGGATGCTCAGCCCCTTTTCAACATCAACATCACTTAAATTAACTAGGAAGTAACCTTACCGCGCCCAGATCAGCGGAGGCCGCAAAATGCGCATAAGCCCGCAGTGCCGGAGAAACAACCCTCTCTCGATCAGGAACAAAAGCACTATTACCCCGCGCCTCTTCCACCTTTCTTCGCTCTTCCAACTGCCCATCACTTAATTTAACATTCATTGAGCGTTTAGGAATGTTAATCTCCACCACATCCCCATCTTGAACTAAACCTATAGCACCGCCGGCTGCCGCCTCAGGGGAAACATGACCTATGGATAAACCGGAGGTACCACCGGAAAATCTTCCATCAGTAATCAAGGCACACTCTTTGCCCAAGTGCTTAGACTTAAGATAAGAAGTAGGGTAGAGCATCTCCTGCATTCCCGGACCACCTTTGGGACCTTCATATATTATAAAGACAACATCTCCTGCTTGAATATCACCCTCAAGGATAGCTGAGCAAGCATCATCCTGGGAATGAAAAACACGAGCGGTACCGGTAAAAACTAAACTTTCCGGATCAACCCCGGCCGTTTTAACAATACTGCCCTTTTCGGCAATGTTGCCGTAGAGAACCGCCAACCCACCATCCTTACTATAGCTATTTTGAGACTCCCTAATACAACCACTAACCCGGTCATCATCCAGGTCACCATACATGGTTGACTGCGAACCCATTATCAAATTACGCGCCCCCCCTGCAGGTGCACTTTTGTATATAGCTACAGCTTCCGGCACAACACTTGGCCGCATAATATCATATCGATCCAATGCCTGAGCAAGGGTGAACCCGTCAACTCGGTTAACTGTCGTATCCAATAAACCGGCTCGATCCAACTCACCCATGATTGCCATAATACCACCCGCTCGGTTCACATCCTCCACGTGATAGTGGGAGCTTGGTGCAACCTTACATAGATTTGGTACCTTACGGGAAAGAGCTTCGATATCGTCCATATTAAAATCAACCCCGGCCTCATAAGCTATGGCCAGCAAATGGAGTACCGTATTTGTAGATCCACCCATGGCTATATCTAAGGTCATGGCATTTGCAAAAGCAGAACGAACTGCAATGGAACGTGGCAGCACCGAGTCATCCTCATTTTCGTACCACGCAGTGCACATCTCTACGATCCTCTCCGCAGCCTGCTCAAACAGAGATAAACGAGCGGCATGAGTAGCCACCACCGTACCATTGCCGGGAAGGGCCAAGCCAAGTGCTTCATTTAAGCAGTTCATGGAATTAGCAGTAAACATCCCTGAACAGGAACCACAGGTTGGACATGCGGACCTTTCTATCTCTGCAATTTCCTCATCGCTGACACTTTCATCACCTGCCATAACCATGGCATCAACCAAATCATAAGCTTTTTCCCCTATCCGACCAGCCTCCATGGGACCGCCCGACACAAAGATAGCTGGAATATTCAATCGCATTGCTGCCATAAGCATTCCTGGTGTTATCTTGTCACAGTTGGAAATACAAACCATGGCGTCCACTTTATGAGCATTGCACATGTATTCTACACTATCTGCTATAAGCTCTCGTGACGGCAAGGAATAAAGCATTCCATCGTGCCCCATGGCAATACCGTCATCAATGGCCACCGTATTAAATTCTGCTGCAAAACAACCTTTATTCTCGATAAATTTTTTAACCTGTTGTCCAATCTCGTGAAGATGAACATGTCCCGGCACAAACTGAGTAAATGAATTTACAACCGCGATAACCGGTTTACCGATTTGTTTCTCCGACATGCCGTTTGCCCGCCATAAAGCACGGGCTCCAGCCATTCTTCTACCCTGGGTGGTAGTAGCGCTGCGCAATGTAATTGACATATTAATGACTCCTTTTTTCACGAAATGCGAAAAAAATGGTATCGTGAAGTTATAATAAACTAAACACCATTTTTAATCGCCTCTGAATTCATATTATAAGACTTGAATTTTTCAACTATTTATCATACATATAAGAAAATTTCCAACAGGCTAGGAAACTTATTTTTCTTCAATTATATTATATATTGGAGATACTACAACATAGAATCGGACTGTCAATCGCCATGGAGATACCCTCATGAGACAAAGTGAAGTTAATTACTGGATCACTTCGATGTTAAAAAAACACAAGCGAGTATCCGATCTAAACATTACCGTAAACAAACCATTACAGGTCGAAACTGACGGTGTACTAACCCCGGTCGATGTTTACCCCCCGGTCAAGGAACTTACCCCATTTCAAACAGAAGTGGTCGCCCTCAACCTTGTTAAAGGAAATAGACGACTACTCACCGACCTGGTGACCAAAGGATCTTGTGATCTTTCCTACTCCCTTGATAAACGTAATCGTTTTCGGGTAAATATTTTCTCACAAAAAGGAGCCTATTCAATAGTACTCAGAAAACTGGAGAGTGACATCCCTACCATTCAGGGATTTAACTTCCCTGAATCATTCGGCAAGATGGCTCAGGAGGTCAACGGATTAATCCTATTCACTGGCTCAACAGGCTCTGGCAAAACCACCAGTCTGGCAGCCATTCTTAACAGAATTAACGAAACACGCTCAGTGCACATCCTAACCCTAGAAGACCCTATTGAGTACATTCATCCTCACAAAAAAGCCACCTTCAACCAAAGAGAACTAGGAGATGATTTTGACAGCTTTCCAAATGGCCTACGTGCTGCTCTACGACAAGCACCCAAAGTTATCCTAGTTGGAGAAATCAGGGACCGGGCAACCCTAGAGATTGCCCTTACTGCCTCGGAAACCGGTCATCTAGTTTTCTCGACTCTCCATACGATTGATGCTGGTCAAACCATTAATCGTATTCTTGGTATGTATGAACAAGATGAACAACCCCAAGTTCGCCACCGCCTAGTGGACACCATTCGCTGGGTCATCGGTCAGCGCCTTCTTCCAAAAATAGGAGGTGGCCGAGTGGCTGCGCTGGAAATACTCTCCACCAGTTTACGAGTCAAAGATCTTATCTTAAACGGTGAAGACGAAGAAAAAACCTTTTATAACGTTTTAAAAGAAAGTTCCTCCTACGGAATGCGAACCTTTGACCAACACCTTATTGAGCTCTTCGAACAAGGTCTTATCACTGAAGATGCATCCATGTCATACTGCTCTCATAAAAGTGAGATTAAACGAAATCTTGACACTATCAAATCTGCTAGAGGAGAACGTACCTCAACCATAGACAATCTTGCTATGGAACCAGATAAATAATTCTTCTATAACTTTAAAAACGGTGATCGACCATGATCTGGAATTGCCCGCACTGCCGAAAAAATTTACAGTTAAGTGACCCTTACCAAAAAAAGCTACATCAAGCTCTCAGCGCCCTTGAACCTGGTAAAAGATTAACCATAAAATGCACCAGCTGTAAGAAACCGATTATGCTCGATCGTTCAAGTATAACCGGGCCAGTGGACACTATTGGAGTAAAACCTCCTGCTCCGCCTGATATTGATTGGATCAAGGGAGATAATTTTAACGATGAAGAGCAGGAAGAAGACCTCCCCATGGCTCTCTTCCTCGCACCTGATAAACCTGGCCGGGAACAGATACGCAGCACTCTTGAGTCATTAGGATACCAAGTTGTCACAGCCGATTCGGTACCCCAAGCCCTTGAACGGATGAACCTTATAAACTTTTTTTCTATCATCTACCACACCTCGTTCGAGGAAGGGGCCCTTGACGATTCCACCTTTCATCAATTCATGCGCCAAATGCCGATGCAACAGCGACGATATATATTTTATATCGTTATCGGCCCTAAAATGCATACTCTTTACGAACTGCAGGCCCTTGCAACTAGTGCAAACCTAACTATTAACGACAAAGATTTAAGCTACATAGAGAACATCCTCCATAGAGCGATTCCAAACTATGAGAACATGTTCGGCCCAATGATGGAAGAGCTCAAGGCCTATGGAAAAACTTAATCTATTCCGAATAGTAAACCCTAGAAACACCTTATCTTCAAGCGGCTCGCTTCCCCCCCTAGCCGCATTGAAGCGCTATAGTGAACAGTAGCAACTATCCACGCCTAAGACACAAATAACTTTACCCCCATTGAGGCACATAAAATCAGCAAGTTAACCCTCACATGTTCAGATATAAATAAAACAAAAATAAATTTCAACTTGACATACAAAAAAATACAGTTTTACAGGAGGAAACAGTTGTCTTTCACCCACGACTTTGGTAAAAGAATAGGGTTAAGGAGCTTTTTCATAAGAAAAGCTTATGTCTTTTAAATTTTGACCAGTTAATCGTAACACGGCCGGCCGCTGCCGGTCCACTAAGGAACCGTAACCCATGACTATTAATGAATCCCAGCCCGTTAACGCCATGACGGAAAGTGCCGACGAAGAATTAAGCTTTGCCGAACTCTTTGAACAAGAAGAAAACAACACCGTTATAAATGTCGGAGAAGTAGCAGTCGGCACGGTGGTTGATATCACTGGCGACAATGCCCTGATCGATGTCGGCGATAAAGCGGAAAGTTATATTCCCCTCGCCGAATTTCGCCATGAAGACCCTGACAGGGTAATCGTTATCGGTGATGAGTTTGAAGTTTTCATTGAGAAACGCAAAGACGAAGGCGGCCTTCAACTCTCTCGGGAAAAAGCTATTGCCATTAAAGTCTGGGAACAAATCGCACAAATCCAAGAAGAAGACGGTACCATTGAAGGTAGAATCGAGAGCCGTGTTAAAGGCGGAATGTCCGTTGACATCGGCGTACCCGCGTTTCTCCCCTATTCTCAAATTGATCTGCGACCGGTTAAAGATCTCGATGCTCTCATCAGCGAGTCTTTCGAATTCAAAATCCTTAAGTTCAACCGCAAACGCAATAACGTTGTTATCTCTAGACGTGCCATCCTTGAAGAGAAACGTACTAAATTACGCGAACAGATGCGTTCTTCCCTTTCCGAAG
>JAOTSI010000357.1 GCA_029865005.1 Desulfobulbaceae bacterium | reverse complement strand
AAAGACAAAGGGGCAATCCGCATGGCCGCACCATTACCTGCCGCTCTCTCACCTCTTGCTCCCGCAAGCGCCCAATGCCCACCAATACTAAGATCCCGAAGTGCTTTTAGGGTACTTGAACCCATTCCACTGACTCTTCTCTTAGAAAACCAGTCTACAAATGAATGAGCGATAGCTTCCGGCTCCAGGCCACCCCCATGCATAATTGCCTCGCAAGTGGCAAGGGTAAGCTGGGTATCGTCGGTAAGCATAGATTGTTTAGGAATATGAACCTCAATGGGCCCTACCCTTCCTTCCAAAGGACTACCAATATAATCACCGATAGCGCCACCAACAATACAGCCCATAATTCTATCATGCAAAGATATCATTTTACGTACCTTTTCCTACCTCCGATAATTCCTTTAACTCGTCCAAGTCCTCTATCTTTCATTTCATCACTCTCTGATCAGCAAACTTTTTCCCATCCACCCCAAGCTATTACGACAAATAATATAGAATATTGACTTAGATCAATGTAAGCGTGGCTGTTTGTGGCATTATAGAGGTAACAAGACAGCGAAACCGAAAACGCAATTTGCTTGAATATATCATACCTGGTCACAGGGGTTATAACTAACTGATTTAATAGACCGCAAGATATTTTGTGGTCACAGGTGGTTCAGATTTTTGCACTTGCCGCTGCTCGCTATAGCCCATCTATATCTGCAAGGGCAACAGCACGAAGATGGAATAGATGTAAACACTTACAATATTTCTGCATACAACATGGTCGGGATTCCGATCGGGAGGTTTATGATGAAAAAGATTGAACTGGACGCTACTCGTGAATTTACCAAAGGCGGCATGAAACGATTTTTTCTCGTACAAGACTCAGAATATTTTAAAATTATCAACTTTAACCTCTCTGCCGGACACACCTTCCCGGTCCACTCCCATGATCTCGACGGTCACCTTTCCATCCAGGTGATTGAGGGAACAGGTGAATTTCTCGGGGCGGACAATAGTGCTATTCCTGCAAAAACTGGCGATATTCTTATTTCGGAAATAAGGGAGCCCCACGGAGTACGGGCCGAGAGCGATATGCGGATTTTAGTGACCATCACTCCCCCTATTTAAGGGAAACAAGGTTCGTTTGCAACTTAGCCATCCACCCTTAGGGGGGTGGAAATTATAGTCACATAGTACGTAACTAATTGACTTAACACCATGGGAATATATAGGTGATCACAGGTAGTTCAGATTTATGCAGTTGCCGCTGCTCGCTATAACCTATCTATGCGGGTAGCACCAAATGCATGAAGATGAGCTGCCTGGGACCACTTAACGATTTATAGCAATCCGGCAATAAGCCCTTTGAGCTTTTCCCATAGGGAGTAGATGACCTCCAAGACATTACTCATTACTGTATCCTCGCTAATATCCTCCTGGGTTTGCGGAGAATTTAGCGCTTTCTCTAACCGCACAGCCCTTTTGCCAGGTGCCGGATGGCTGGATAAAAAGGAGTGATCATTCCCCAAGGTGGCCAGCTTTTTTAGGGCAGAAATAGCCTTAGCAGGTTGGTACTCTTTTTGTTGTAGAAACTCCAAACCGTAATCATCCGCCTCGCGCTCCTCTTGCTGGGAAAACTGTGCATTTACCACCGATTCAATCAAACCACCCAAACCTGAACGGGCAATATCACCCGCCACATTATTTTGGGAGGCAACTCCTTTACGCACTGCAGATCCGGCATAGGCCAGCATCATCTTCTTCTTAATGTGTTTTTTCAACACATGCCCCATTTCATGACCGATAACAAAACGAAGTTCACCGTCATCCATCATATCCATGAGCCCGGAATAGACCCGAATAGTACCATCCGCCATGGCAAAGGCGTTAATAGTGGAATCAAGGTAAACTTTAAAATTAAATTCAATATCATTTTCTTTCTGATGAGTGGACACTAACTTCTGTAATCTTAAACCATAAGGATCAGCAGCACCGGCCACCATGTTTTTCCCATCCACTTGGGCTGCAGCCCTAAGAGATATACTACGCACCTCCTCATCGGAAAGGGTCACCGCTTTCACCGCCTCAAGACCAGCCTCGGTTACCAGTTGAAGATCAGTATCCTCGCACCCTGACACTAAAGACAATGAGACTAATAAACAACTCAACAATATTAAGCGAATAACAAACTTCATAACTAACAACACTCTGTATTAAATGTTTTAAAATTTTCCTGCGCATGCCCCATCAAAAACTCAGCCAAAGCACCAAACCGCCTTTATCCTGACAGTCAACTCCAACACCCATGAAGGTATCTGGATACAAGTGCCTCAGAGGTGAAAAAGGAATTACTCTTACACTCGGTTATCTTACCATAAATACGTACCTCTTGAAACACGGTCATATCTCCAAATATTTTCTTCTGATTCCAACAGGGCTTTCCACCAGCCACACTCATTAAGAAAACGTAACCGTTCACCTGGTTGTAAAGAAAAGTTCCATAACATCGGATTGGTAAGCGTTTACCAGTGCTGCGCATGGGTGCAAACAGACCGGTGAGCTATAGTTAATCCTATGTGAATCCGGTCTCTGATCGCGCACAGGCGTAGTGCTGGTGAACGCTTACGAGAAAACATTGCATTTTTTGTTTGAAAGTTGATACATTGAGGAAATGAGAGTCAAACCCTTTTTCCTAATCATTTACAATACGATCGATAAAAATGACCGATAATACCACCGTTACCGCCATTGTTCTTGCCGCTGGCAAGGGCACGAGAATGAAATCTAAGCATGCTAAAGTTCTTCATGAAGTATTTTATAAACCCATGCTTACCCATGTACTCGACACTTTAAATGGAGCCGGGATAAATGAGCACTTAATAATACTGGGCCACCAACGTGAAAGAGTTGCCGATGCCATTAGTAATCACACTTATCGTCCGGTTTTCCAAGAGGAACAACTAGGCACCGGTCACGCTGTATTGTGTGCCGAATCGCAATGTGGTGAATCGGGGTTGGTGATGATTCTATGTGGAGACACCCCACTTATTCGTCCAGAAACGTTAAGAGACATGGTTCATTGTCATCATAAAAATGATGCAACTATCACTTTGATGACCACCAAGCTGGAAAAACCTTTTGGTTATGGCCGCATAATTGGTGACGATAACGATAATATCTATCGTATTGTCGAAGAAAAGGATGCCGACAGCGAGCAGCGTCAGCTCAAAGAAATCAACGCTGGGGTCTACCTGGTTGATCGTGCATTTTTATTTAATGCATTAAAACAGGTGGGAACTGATAATAATCAAGGAGAAGTATATCTCACCGATATCGTATGCATTGCCAACGACGAAGGATTATCAGTACATCGTTTTTTCCATCCCGAGGCCATTGACGTACTCGGGGTAAATTCACGAATAGAACTAGCAAGAGCCCATAAAGAACTCCAATTGAGGCGCAACAATGAATTAATGTTGGGCGGCGTGACCATGTATGAACCGGAAAGTGTATTTATTGGGCCAGATGTTCTGGTGGGCATGGATGTGACGATTGCACCGGGTGTACAGATCACCGGCAATTCCACCATAGGAGATGACTGCACGGTTGACACAGGAAGCCAGTTGCACGATTGCACGTTGGAAAATGGTGCCGTGGTCGGGTCTTATTCCATTTTACGTGGGGTTAATTTATCAGCTGGTGGTTTAGTGCCACCACATACTTGTCAATTTGGTGATTAGATAAATATATGTCTGTGGTCATGTAAGGGATGCGGAATAAATTATTATTCAATCTTAATTACTTTTTTTTTCGAGTTCCTTACCAAAGGATTACCCACAGTTATTACTGACCAGCGAAGAAGTGGGAGATTTCTTTAAAGCTGAATTAACCAGCACCCCCCAAAAGACCCCCTATAAGGAATCTCTTCGTGGGAAAATTATAGCTCTTATCGCTGAAGATCAGCATATTTCCCAAAAGGGTGTAGCTGACAAACTTGATATTAGTTTTTATACGGTAAAAGAGTATTTTGGGAAATTAAAAGAAGAGGGGAGAATTAAAAGGGTTGGAGGTCGAAAAAACGGCCTATGGATTATTTGTGATTAAGGTTTACAATACCAACTTATTCTAGTTTGAATCTAATTTGAATTATCGGGTGTCGTGCTAGCATCAAATTTTTGATCCAAAATCAATAGTCTCATATAACACTTACCAGATCTTTTGTTATGATAACAGTTAATGAACAACCCATGGAGCTCGGGGAAAATACAACCCTGGGCGAGTTAACCGCACAGGTGAAACCTGAGGCGGATGTTATTATTGTAAACGGCTCACCCATGGGGCCAGAGACGATCCTGCGCGATGGCGATGTCTGCGACCTGATCAAAAAGGGTGAAATTCCTTCAGCCAGGGATATGGAGCTACATTTAAAAGCTCGCCAGGGTGATGAGCATCAAGACATTCTTAAACGCTCGGTGGTTGGCATCATGGGTTTGGGCGGTTTGGGTTCGGCGGTTGCCATGAGTCTAGTTAAAATGGGAGTTGGCAAGCTCATCATATCCGATTATGATGTGGTCGTTTTGAGCAATATTCACCGACAGCAATATTTTATTGATCAGGTGGGCGAAAAAAAATGCGCCGCCCTGAAAAAAACTTTGGGTAGAATCAACCCATTTGTTGCCGTTGAACCGAGGGACACTCGCTTAAGCGAACAATCAATACCAGAAATTTTCAGCTCGGTGGATGTCCTCATTGAATGTTTTGATAATCCGGTTATGAAAGCGGCCGCTCTTCGCAGCGCGCTAAAA
>JAOTSI010000356.1 GCA_029865005.1 Desulfobulbaceae bacterium | reverse complement strand
TACCAAATACACCTGCTAGTTCTTCGTTTCAACTTATCATTTTTATAGATGATCTTGATCAATGTCTCTTTGATGATATTGTGGACCTCTTGGAAATGGTTTCCCGTATTCTTCGTAGTATTGGTCATGTGTTTATTATTGCGATCAATAAACAGGTGGTTCAGCAAGCTATTATGCAGCGATTCGGTGGCCATGTTGAGATGCAGTTCCAGGCCGGAGAACAGATTGACAATACAGAGATTCCATTATCTGAAGCATATCTTGATAGACTTGTTCATCTGCCCTTGGAAGTACCAAGCATGGAACCGTCTCATAAAATACGTTTTATTGAAAAACTTTTGGCAGATACACAATTTTCAGATTTTGTAGAATTAATAGATTTCGGTATTGAGAGTAATCCTCGGAAGTTGATTAGATTTGTTAATTATCTCAGGTTTGTATCTCGCTTGTTTGAAGTTTGTAAACAACGAATGCTAGCAGGAACGGAAAAGGTCGGACAAGTAGATAATTTATCCTCCTTGATTAATAGTTGTTTCACTCCTGGTCACTATGTGAAATGGGCGATTATTGCTTTTGCCTTTAAAACCGAGGTTGGGAAGATTAAAAATGATGTTAATCGTCTGCTCAATATGCAGCGTGAGGCAGTGGATTTTGTGAGGGCTGGAGGTAAGGGTCTAAGGGGTAACCTTCCTAAGAGGTTACATAAAGTGTTTGCCACTAAACCTTATTTCCCTGAAGAACCTTGGTTGGTCAGGAAATTTGTTATGCATACAGGTCTGGATTCGATCCACGATTATGATGGGTGGAAGATGGATGAACAGACTTGTTCTCCGAAGTTGTTTGATGAAATGGTACCGGTGCGGGAAGGTTTTTTTCTTTTCGGCAGGGAAAAGACGGTGGAAGAGATAAATTACGATTATCTCATTGATATGTATCTGGTAACGAACAGGCAATATGCAAAATTTGTCGAAGCAGACGGGTACCATGATTCCAAATTGTGGAGTGAGTTGGGCTGGGACTGGTTGCAGCGTGAGGAAATTGATGGACCTCGTTATTGGGGTGATGAAAAATGGAACAGACCTGATCTACCGGTAGTGGGGGTGAGCTATTATGAAGCAGAGGCCTATGCCAAATGGGCCGGAAAACGCTTACCTGAAGAAAGGGAGTGGGAAAAGGCTGCCAGAGGTGATGATGGTAGGGAATATCCATGGGGTGACGACTTTGATCCAGTGCGGTGCAATACCTTGGAAAGCGGGCGCGGCGAGGCAACAGCGGTGGATAAATGTTTTCAAGGAAAAAGCCCATATAATTGCTACGATATGGCAGGAAACGTGTGGGAATGGACCTGTGATGATTATGATGAAAACAGAAAAGTTTTACGGGGCGGTTCCTGGGTAGATATTGGCAAAGCCACTGCTCGTTGCGCAAATCGTTATGGCGGCCTAGCGGCCTTGCGCGACGGTATTGTCGGTTTTCGTTGTGTTAGAGATATGTAAATGAGTAAGCATGTCATAAGTATGTGATGATAAAAAGTGGAAGTGGGTGGGAATTAAGGCCAGAGATCTTGGGTGCGTCGCTGTAGGCTTAAGCAAGAGTTTGTAAATATACGGTATGTTGAACTTACCCGGAAGCCGTAGGGGCGGCCCCCTGTGGCCGCCCGGCAGCACCGAGAGCGACCCTTGTAAACCTTGTAAGTAATTGGTCATAGTGTTTGTAAGTGGTCACAGGTGCCTCAGGTTTATGCCTATAGCCCTTCTATGCTGGCGGGGCAACCGTTTTAATATGATGTGCTTGTAACCACTTATGATAAATGCTCACCAGTACTGCGTTTGTGTGTAAGCAGGCCGGTGAACTATAGTTAATCCTATGTGAGTCTGGCTTGATAGCGCGCAGACGTAGTGCTGGTGGATGTTTACAAATGAATAAGTTGATAAGAATTTTACTGTTCGTAATGGTTGGCATTGTGTTGTTTGAGTTGCTTCTTTTTAGAGTAATTCTTCCGGAAGAACCGCAGTTTCGTGAGTTTAAAGGCGACTACTTTTCTTGCTTGGTACCGGAATCTCAACATGCGAGTTGGCAGCAGGATGGATGGCAAAAGAATCGTTTTGTCTCCGAGGTAGGTGATTTGTATGTTTCAAGCAGGATCTTGAAGAGATCGCCGCAGGAGGCGCTCGCCTTTTTCGAGCAGTATGTCCATCCTCTTTATAGCAAGGACCTCACGGTAATCGGGCCAGGTAAGTTTTTCATCCAATCTTCTGGTAAGGGGAGGCGCTATGTGTATTTGTTTGTGGCCGGGAATAAATTATTTTGGTTGGAAAATACCCGACGCAGCTCTACTCTTCGTTTTTTTAAAAAGGTGCTGGACCAGGTGACTGAAACTCTAGTGGTGGACGGTCAAGGGGTGAATTCTGGTTTCAGTGAAGCGGTTAACGAAATCGATGGAGAAATCGGGTGGCATAGCCATAGTGAGACAGCGTTTTTGCTGTTTATGTTAGGTCTTCCCATTGGACTTATACTGTTGATAGGTTTTCCTATCGCTCTTTATGTTGGGCGCTTGCCGACTTTTGGTGATGAAAAACCGGAGAGAACGGAGGAAAATCTTTTTGCTTGGGTCCATACTCCCATGCGTTATCAAGGAACTTTAGTCTCTGTTGCACTGTTTAAGGATCGTCTTGAGGTATACTCATGGCGTAGGCCCCTCATGGTGATTCGCCAAAACGAAGGTTCCATTGAGCAGGTTGCCGGTATAAATAAAGTAAAGGTTATTCAGGGTAAGCGGAGCGCAGTCATCGACCTGCCCAAATACATCCATTGGCTCCGCGATCTACCGGGACACAGTTTTTTATCTAAGGAGTAATGAGCCTATTGATTTGGTGATAATTTTAAAGACAATAGACATCTTTTTTAACCGTAATGCTTATAGTTTATGGGGGCAGCTACACCTGCGGAAATAGTCATTGCTTGCCGAGGACTATGTAGGGGCACCCCCCTGTGGGTGCCCGGTAAAACCATGAGCAACCCTTGAAAATCTAAAATCAATAATAACGAGTTAGCCACCTGATCTTAAAAAAACAATCTGATGAAATAAAATCCCCAAAGCGGAGTTAATAATGAGCCTAACCATTGGTAATTTTCATCTGGAGAATATAAAGTTCGCTGATAAAACCAACTTATCTTCCGGCACCCTCATGGTGGATGAGGAAGCAATGAGCGCCCATCTTCTTAGCAACGACAAGCGCTTAAATAAAGTGCGGGTGGAACTGGCCCATCCCGGTCAATCAGTACGGATCATCTGTGTTAAGGATGTGTTGCGCCCCTGGTGTAAGGTGGAAGATCAAGGTCCAGGCGAGGGGGTGCTCCATGTAATGGGCAATGCGACAGTAATTACCTGTGGTAAAATCGTCGGCTATCAGGAGGGAATCATCGATATGAGCGGCCCAGGTGCGGCCTATTCACCCTTTGGGCAGACCATAAATATTGTGCTCGAATTGGAGGTGGTGGAGGGCACCACGCCCCATCAACATGAGGAAGCTATGCGCGAGGCAGGGCTCAGGGCGGCCGCCTATTTGGGAGAAACCATGCAAGACCTGGTGCCAGATAAAATCGATGTATATCCGGCGGAGTCTGCGGATTCCATAGACCCAACCCTGCCTCGGATAGCCTATATCTATATGTTGCTCAGCCAAGGCTTACTCCATGATACCTATCTGTTTGGCCGCAATGCCATAGAAGGGCTGCCCTGCATTATCCCCCCTACTCATTTACTCGACAATGGACTTACCTCTGGCAATTGCGTTTCCGCCTGCGATAAAAATACCACTTGGCACCATCAAAATAATCCACTACTGGCCCAACTGCTGACCCGGCATGGTAAGGATCTTAATTTTGTCGGTGTGGTGCTGACCAATGAGCCGGTTCGTTTGGCCCATAAGCGGCAATCCGCCCAGCGAGCGGTGGAGCTTACCCGGACCCTTACCCCCGATGGAGTAGTTATTTCCAAGGAAGGATTCGGCAACCCAGATGCTGATCAGATGATGTTGATTCAAGGCCTCGAACAGGCAGGTATAAAAACCTGTGGACTCACCGATGAATATCCTGGTCCTGATGGTTGTTCCCCATCTCTTGCCGATGTTACTCCCCAAGCCGATGCCATGGTCTCAACCGGCAACGCCAATGAACGAGTGCTCTTGCCCCCCATGGCCCGGACTTTGGGTCCCATAAAGGATCTCACCCTGTTAGCCGGAGCCTATCCCCAGAGTCTGCGGGAGGATGGAAGTCTAGAAATCGAACTCCAGGGTCTAGTGGGGGCAACCAACCAGCTTGGCGCACAGTTCTTGCGCTGTGAGGAGGTGTGATAATGACTAAGTTAAGAGTGATTCACTATCTCAATCAGTTTTTCGCTGGCCTTGGGGGTGAGGAAAAAGCAAACCAACCACCCCTATTGCTGGAAGGGCCTAAGGGGCCTGGCAATATGATCCATAATCTCTATCCAGATTTACTCATAACCCATACCCTGGTTTGCGGCGATAATCATATGGCGGAGCAAGGTGCTGCTCCGCTTCATCAAATAATTGACCTGCTACGTCCTGTTCTGGAAGGGGAGGATAGCGGGGCACCCTATGTCCTGTTGGCCGGTCCTGCTTTTAACGCTGGACGTTACGGCTTGGCCTGCGGTGCTGTTTGTAAGGCGGTGGCGGCTGAGTTTTCCTTGCCGGTCATAACCGCAATGTATCCAGAAAATCCGGCCGTTATTGAGTATCGTAAAGATATTGTTATTGGTGAGGCCTCCGAGAATGTCATGGGGATGGGGG
>JAOTSI010000354.1 GCA_029865005.1 Desulfobulbaceae bacterium | reverse complement strand
ATATTATAATATATTCAGGGGAATATTTGTATGTATTTCTTTACTTTTTTCAGCGAAAAAATGGTATTTTCTGAGAAAATAATAGGTGTCACTCAAAACTTCATGTATAGCTACGGCTGGTAACTTAATAGAATCAATAGTGATTATAAGCTTCCGGTCAGGCACTAACTAAATAGTGCAACGGTGACCTATTTTGAAAATAAATATAAATCTGGTTTTGTTAGTTCTGTTTATATGTTCTGGGAGAAGGTTTTCTGGGGAATATATAATGTCTCAGTTTAGTAAGCGTTCATCGGTCTGCTTTCACATATCCCAGCACTGGCAAACGCTTACTAGACTAATGTTATAGAACTTTACTTTTTAACCCCGTGAATGGTTGCTCAGTTTATTATTTGATGCTGACAAACTCTATTACGACCTGATTGTTTCGCTTCGTAAAGTGCCTTGTCAGCTGCTTTTACAATGTTTGTTTTGCAGGATGTGTTGTCGGTGCAACATGCGACCCCAATGCTTACGGTTTGGCGGATATGTGGGATCTCGTCATATCGAAATATGTGTTGGGCAATTGTTTCCCGTAGGCGTTCGGCTATGGTGAGGGCACAATCTACATCGCAACTTGGTAATAAGATAACAAACTCTTCCCCTCCGTATCGGTTTGGGATATCTTGGGGGCGTAATTTGCTTCTGATTAACTCGGCGACCTCGGCGAGAAGTTTGTCGCCTATGGGGTGCCCGAATTTATCGTTTATCTTTTTAAAATGATCTAAATCCAGCATGAGAACACAGTATTTTATTCCGTTGATATTTCGTGTTCTTTCAAGGTCAATTAGCTTGGCATGAAAGTAACGTTTGGTGTGAAATTTCGTTAAGTCATCAGTAATGGCAATATTGTATAAACGGGCATTAGCAAGAGCTATGGATATGTGGTGCATTATGGCTGGTAGAATGTTTTTTTCTGAGATGACGAAGGGTTCATCCTGTTTTTTGGTTATGACCAGCAGTCCCAACTGCATGTCTTTTACTCGTAATGGGATGATTGTTTTCTGGTCATTGTCAAAAAAGAAAGGTTCGTTGAATTCTTTTTCAAACCATTTGCACAAGCCTTCAAGTGAAAACTCCGGCATGGGAGGAATTTCGTAGTTTAAATCGAACTTGGATGACTCAAAATTATCTTCACTGTCTTTCCAAGAAAATTCGAAGGAATTATTCCCTTGCTCCATTTCTAGAATAAGTGTGACTGATTGAGCGTTAAATGCTTGCCAAAGAAAATTTACCGCAATTTTTTTAATTTCAGATAATCCTATAGTTTCACTTAATTGGTAGGCCATGGAGTAGAGCGTGGCTATTTCTTTTTTCTTCTGTTTTGCTTCGAGAAGATATCTGTTAATTGCTTTTTTCATTACATTAAAAGATGTTACCATGTCATGGAATTCACCATCCGCGTCGATATCCAGCCAGCTTTCCAGGTCACCATGTTCAATATCTCGTATTCCATGCATGATTGTTTGAATTGGTTTGGTGATAAATATATTTACAAAATATGATATTATGATGAAAATTAAGATAAATGCTGCACATCCGGTTAGGGTAATGCGCCAAGCAATGGCTTGTATGTGATCATGTATATCTTTTAGTGGTGAATCTATTAATAAGATACCGTTTGTCTTGTGGGAGGGGGCATGGCAATCATGGCATTGTTCACTATTGTATATTTTAAGCATGGTTCTCAGCATTGGTCCGTCTTGGGTTTCTATGATGACCGAAGCGTAGCCTTGAGAGGATGTTGGGGTGTTTGGAACGTGACAATAACTGCAAATAGGATCTGATATTTGTTTAACTCTTAGGTCTATCAGCTCTTTTTCGCTGGAGATGGTAGTCTTACATTTTCTGTTTATTATGCTGATTTGATTAGCAGGGGAAGTGGTATTGCTAATCTCCTTAATTATCTTGGCGATGGATTTTTGATCATTGGCCATCATCGCCTCACGTAAGCCGAAGGTAATTGTTTTTCCTATTTTAACAGCATTTTGACGATAAATATCTATGAGCATATTTTGTTGATAATGCCAGAGGCCGATAAGCGTAATCGCCATGGTTGACGCAAAGGTCACAAAAATTATACTTAGTATCTTTAAGTGTAAGGGAAGGTGACTTTTTAACGTAAAATTCATGCACGGACTCCAAAAAGGCCAGTTTGATCTTCGGTGTACAATATGTTTATTTGTTACTGGAAAGTGTTGTCTTCCAGTACTTTCCAGGCATGCTATTATAGTGAAGTGTGCTAATAAGACAAATAAAAGATTTACCCTTTGGTATCAATAGGAGTTACTATCACACATGTTGGATATATAAATTTAGTTTTGTAGGGCATGTAGAATTCGAAAATCATCAATAATATACTGTATGATCAAGTATTTCTGGTATGCTAGTAACTGTCCGTTTTAACAGGTTCGTAAGGGGGGTGGCAATTGGGATTTGGTATAAATTTTATCAAAATACACAAAATAAATTGTAAAATAGCCACTTGTGAGTTGTTATTGCTTAGGAATGGAAGATTTGGCAGTCCGGGATTGTGAGATCGATGCGCAGGGAAACTGGTCCTTTGCTGTTTTGTGTGGATAAAACCGAAAAACTCATTATTGAAGCGATAAAGCTGATATATCTTGGAGGTGGAGCCTGCCGGAGGCTTCAGTTTTTTCGCTTTTCCTTTCAATGTTATTCGTCACACTCTATAAACAGGATATAACTAGTGCTAGCTACGCAACAGCGATTTAAAGCAGCTTGCCCGCTCGAAATAGCGAAAAGCTGGCGTTTTCGGTAGGGTCAAAGTGCTGCTGGGGCAACACTGGTCTTTTTGGTGCAGAGTTTCGATAAGGAGTTTAATATGAGTAAAGCTTATAACGTCGCAATATTTTTTGGTTACCGTGCTGAGGCATTGGTTGCGTAACCTAGCCGTTTTCATGTTGCCGTGCTTTGAGATGAAAAAAAAGCATTCGTGATCTTTGATTAAGTCGTTGTTTTGTAAGTTAAGGGGTAAGTCTTTAAAATAATAGCAGCATAATGTGTAAAGAGTGTGAAGTGTTTTTCATGGTCTTAGTTGGTTATTATTTTTTTTCTAACCTAAATAAGGTACAGGGTTGATATATGAAAGCTGCCGTGTTGTTTGTTGAATGTTTGGAGAATGAAGGTGTTGAATATATTTTTGGGGTTCCTGGCGAAGAGAATGCCGAGGTGATGCTTGCCCTGGAGGGTTCTTCTATTCGTTTTATTCTTTGTCGGCATGAACAGGGTGCGGCGTTTATGGCCGATGTTTATGGGCGTCTTACTGGCAGACCAGGTGTTTGCTTGGGGACACTGGGTCCGGGAGCCACTAACCTGGTGACTGGAGTAGCTGACGCCAATATGGATCGTGCTCCCTTAGTGGTGCTTACCGGACAGGCTGATAGTACTCGACAGCATAAAGAAAGTCATCAGAATATGGATGTGGTGGCAATGTTTCGACCCATTACTAAATGGGTCCAACCAATTCTACACACAAGAAATATTCCAGAGGTGATTCGTAAGGCCTTTAAAACTGCAGTTCAGGAGAAACCTGGAGCCTGTCATGTGGAGTTGGCTAATGATCTTGCTGCTTACGAGACAGATAACAAACCAGTACCGGTTCATTATGTTCGTCGTCCGGTTCCTGATGACCATATAGTCGATATGGCACTTGATTTGCTTCTTAAGGCTAAAAAGCCTATTATTTTAGCAGGTAATGGTGCTTTGCGCACTAGAGCAGCTAAGCAGTTGCGTCGATTTGTCGAAAAAACTAAAATTGGAGTGGTATCTACCTTTATGGGTAAGGGTGCTGTTTCTCGTCTTAGTGATCAATGTCTATTTACTATCGGTCTGCAGTCCAAGGATTTAACCTGGGTTGCTTTGGACGAGTCTGATTTGATAATAACTTTGGGCTATGATCTGGTGGAGTATCCACCGATGATTTGGAATAAATGTTATTGTCATAAAAAGGATCGAAAAATTATACATGTTGATTTCTTGCCAGCCGAGGTGGATGATCATTACCGGGTGGATGTAGAGATAGTAGGAGATCTTGCCCACGCTTTATGGATGTTAAATCAGAAAATTGAAGGGAAAAGTGTTTCTTTTGATTTGGGATATCAGGGTGAGATGCGCCAACGGTTATTGAAAGATTTTATGGAGCATAAGGATGATGACACTCAAGGAAGTATTCGGCCACAAAAAGTTTTATGGGATGTGCGTGAGGTAATGGGGCCTCATGATATTTTGCTTAGTGATGTTGGTGCTCATAAGATGTGGGTTGCGCGTTACTATCATTGCGATGAGCCGAATACCTGTCTGATTTCTAATGGTTTTTGTTCAATGGGCTTTGCGTTACCCGGTGCGGTGGGGGCTAAGATTGTGCATCCTGAGCGGAAGGTGTTAGCGGTATGTGGAGATGGAGGCTTTTTGATGAATCTCCAAGAGTTGGAAACTGCTCGTAGGATAGGGGCTAATATAGTTATTATGGTTTGGGAAGATAATGAGTATGGGCTGATTAAGTGGAAGCAGCAGGGGCAGTTTGGACGTCATACGGATTTGCGCTTCAATAATCCTGATTTTGTTAAACTTGCTGAATCGTTTGATTGTGTGGGGTTGCGAGTGGAAAGAAGTTGCGATCTTAAACCGGCTTTAGAAAAGGCTTTTGCTGCTGATCGTCCGGTTGTACTCGCATTGCCAATTGACTATAGGGAAAATGTAAAATTATCTGATAGACTAGGGAGTATTCAGTGTAATTTGTGAGATTGATGTTGTATCCGCATG
>JAOTSI010000352.1 GCA_029865005.1 Desulfobulbaceae bacterium | reverse complement strand
CCGACAAACATAAATGGCTTTCCCAAGCAAAAAAAGGATTTCTCCGATACCGAGACCCCTACGAGACAATTTCTCACCTGCGAGCAGCCCATTGTGACTTTTCATCTGACTACGTAACAATTGGTAGGGAGGATGAACTTTGCAAAAATGATCTAAATGCTATTAAACTAGCATTACAAAGTTTTATACCCTGGCGCAAAGGCCCATTCAATGTTTTCGGCATTGAAATAGATGCCGAATGGCGCAGTGAGCGCAAGTGGAACCGAATACTACCCCATCTTCCAGATCTCACAAATAAGATAATCGGAGACATCGGATGTAACAACGGCTATTACATGTTCCGAATGGCCCACTCACAACCGCGTTTCGTTCTCGGTTTCGAACCGGTGATCCAACACTACTATACTTTTAAAACCCTTAATTCCCTTGCAAATCTAAAGGAACTAACGGTTGAACTACTGGGAGTCGAAAATTTAAATCTCTTCCCAGATAGCTTTGATGTTTTATTTCTTATGGGGATCATATATCATCGTCATTCACCGATTGATGTCTTACGAAATATTCATGACTCATTAAAACCAGGAGGAACCCTAATTCTTGAATCTCAAGCAATACCTGGAGAACAAGCAGTCGCTCTATTCCCCGACAGCACCTATGCCAAAGCACCTGGAAACTGGTTTATACCCACCGGAGCCTGTTTACAAAATTGGCTTTCCCGTACAGGCTTTCGCAAAATTGACCTCTTCTACCGACACCCCATGAGTTCAATGGAACAGAGGAAAACAGACTGGATGCTTTTTGAATCTTATGAAGATTTTATTGACAAGAACAATAGTAACCTTACTATAGAAGGATACCCTGCTCCCTGGAGGGTGTTTATCAAGGCAACAAAGTAGCAATTATAATAACGAGGTGAAAGTATGTTAATACCCGAAAAATGCACACTCTATCATGGCGGCCTTAAGGGGGCGGAAACCGTCTTTGGCGAAACTGCAGAGAAATACAAAAACAACGAGGTTATTTTTTCCTTTGAAGGACATCGACTCAATCGAGACAAAAATCCCGTTATCCTCACTGACGATGATTTATTACGAGGTGACATCAGCATGGAGATCGCCTCTCGGATGATGAACCGAACCTATTACGAGACTGAAAAAATACGCCGAGTCTTGCAAGCTATTTTCCACATGGTCAATAAAGGGCACCAAGTTTTCGTTATTGGAACCATCCTGGAGGATAATTCCGTAAAAGGCGGTACCGGTTGGGCAGTGGAACTAGCAAAACTTTTCAACCGCCCTCTCCACGTCTTTGACCAAACGAAAAATGGTTGGTTCACCTGGCAAGACGAATCATGGCAAGAAGATTCTCCAAAAATTGCCTACGATACTTTTGTAGGCTCCGGGACTCGCTACCTTAGCGATGAGGGACGCACCGCTATTGAACAACTTTTTGCCGACTCATTTGCCCAATAATAATTAAACCTACATTATTGTATACCCCTAACCGTTCAGCACCAGCACAGCTGCACGGTTAGGAACTTGAAAAAAAATATTATTTCATCTTGCTTATTTAAATTATAACTTTCGTGGTCCATACACTCAATCCATGCATTCTCGTCCAGACCCCAAAAAAATGTAAAATCAACAAACACCCGCTATCCATTATCACGCTTTAAGGACGGAAATTATAAGTTTCTTTACCCAAACCTCTTTCTCCCAACCCCTTCATTAATATTGCATTCTTGAGCTAATCCGTGTATACGAAATGGTGCACGATATATTGCCTCATAATCGTATCGATGTAGACGTATTAAACATATAACTATTGAGCCTCAATAAAACTCTTCATAATCTTATTTCAAAAAAACTCATGTCGAAGGATACACTGCATATTATCATCACCGGAGAGTCCGATAGATCACTCTCCCTTGCTATTCCGAAAAAAATAATTCGCAATTTCTCTATTGGAATCACAATATTTTTACTTTTCCTCATCTTCGGTACCATTCAAGGGGGCCGCTACTACAATCTGAGATTGAACCATGATAAAGTAACCGGTCAATTCGCTCAAACACGCCAAACCCTACAAGAAACAAATTTGGCAAAATCCAATATGAAGAAACAATATGAGCAAAAAATTTCTTCTATGATTAAAGAAAAAGAAGAACTCTTGGCTAGTAGTATCAGTGAACTAGATGAGCGTAGTAAAATTATTCAAACAGTCATGGACCATATTGGAGTTGATATCCGAGTTGAAGAAGACCAAAAGCATAGCGGCGGCCCCTACATAGAAGCCAATGATGAAAAGTACATGCAAGATCTTATCTACAAAACAGATCGCTATCTCGACGTCTTCAACAAAATACCCCTTGGTAAACCGGTACCAGGCTCTATTAGTTCTCGCTATGGATACCGCTCCGACCCACTTATTCATAAACGAGCATTTCATTCAGGGGTCGATTTCCGTGGTAAAACCGGAGAGGAAATTAAAGTCACTGCCAATGGTATCGTTAAGCGTGCCACCTACAATAAGGGACTGGGCAACTACCTACTCATCTCCCACGGCAACGGCTATGAAACACTCTACGGACATATGAAAAAATTATTGGTTAAAAAAGGCGAGACCATTAAACGAGGACAACCAATCGGACTTATAGGTAGTACAGGGCGCTCTACGGGGTCACATTTACATTACGAGATTCATTTCAATAAAAAAACTGTTAACCCAAAACGTTACCTTCAAATCGCCAAAATGTCTATTTCTGCAACAGACAGCTAACACATTATTTTTCTAACTAAAACTATAACTTTTATGACCTTAATCCCGTCCGTGCAATTCCCCTGTTAACGATTGAACATAGACTTCGCTTTTCGCGACATTCTAATTTTCTATTGGAAACATGTTTTATTAAACGGACAGATACAACACACCATACAACACCTCCCATCAACCAACAACTACGGGCTACATTATGAGTATTTTTAAAAAAGACGATCTAAAACAGGAAGCCGCCAAAGCCTCCAAAGAAGCCATCTCCACTATCATTTCCAAAGACATGACCATCACGGGCGAAGTTGTATTCAAAGGTAAAGCACGTATTGATGGCACAATAGAAGGTAACGTTAAAGGTGAGTACTTAGTTTTAAGTGAGAGTGGAAAAATTAAAGGCGATGTCGAACTGGACTCCCTCATCTGCCACGGCACTATTGAAGGAGACGTCAACGCTAAACTAGTAACCGCTCAAACCTCAGCTGTAATTATCGGACGACTATCTTCAGCAAACCTCACCGTGGAATCTGGTGCCACGATTGAAGGAGAAATTAGATCAATCACGTCAAACAAAGATAACGAAAAAGCTACAAGCAACATTAATAAAAAAAACCCACTCTCTAGCCCATCTTCCGTCTCTTTAAAGCGTGCCGAAACCACTTCTTAACCTACCATCCTTAGTAACAAACAAAAAAAAGCCATGGCTAGTAAAAGTCATGGCTTTTTTTTATATGTTATCCAGAAAGACGAAAACCACTGGTCCTATACATCTACCTCAAGGTAAGTGGCACCAAGACACCTCATCTTCATGTGGCTGCCCCTGCCCACATAGATGTGGCTATAGCGAGCAGCGGCGACCACATAAATCTAAGACACCTGTGACCACTTACGCACTTTATTAAATCAACTAGTTACCATAACCCTATAACCATTTACAGGGTTGTAAAAAAAAGTTCTTTAACATAGCTCCGAATGTGTGCAAGCAGAACGGTGAGTTAAAGTTAATCATATGTTAATCCAGTCTGATCGCGCACAGGCATAGTGCTAGTGAACGCTTACCTAACCCTGTGACCAAGTACACCTCAGGATAACGGTCTACTTCCCATCATTACACTTACTCGTTACCCCAAAGGCTAATGCATTTTTCCCTATTGTTACTCTGGAGACCACTTCCAATTTATTAGTATCAATTTTAATTATTTTCTGATCTGGAACATTTATAACATATAAAAATTTCCCATCATTAGTAACAAATGCCGAATGGCCAAGTTTTTTCCCATCCCCGGTATTAATATTTTTAATCACTTCACGGGTTGAAGTATCAACCACTGAAACCAAGCTATCTTTATGTGGGATTATAAACATATATTTACCATCTACTGAGAGAACAGCATGGCCCGGCCCCTTACCTGTCTCAACATTCTTTACCGCCTTAAGATCTTTCAAATCAACTAGGGTCACACTTCTTCCACCTTCATTGCAAAAATACAAGGTATTATTTCGATCAATCTCTCCATGGTGCCCCTTCCCCTTTTCACCTTCCAAAAGAGGAACAGCAATATCGGAAACTATCTTATCGCTCAGAGAATCAATTATAGTTAGCGAAGTTCCCTTACTTGTTTTTCCGTTAATTGCATAAATAATTTTTCCATTTTCACTAGCCATAAGGTCGTGATTTGCCCCAGGCATGGCAATTTTGGCACTTACAGAAAAAGTTTTCGAATCCACCTTAACAACATTCTTGTTTATATTATCCTGAATATAAATAAAATCACCTTTTTTAGACCAAAAAGGATGAACCATAATCCTACCTTTATGGTCAGGATTTGTATTTTCTCCTACCGTTACCGTAGCTGTTATGGTTTCTGTTTTTACATCAAGCAATGAGAGCTTTAGTTCTTTTTGATAGGAAATCGCTATGGTCTCTCCATTTGGTGATAATTCAAGTTGCAGAGATGCTCCAGGTAATTCTATTTTTCCAACTACTTGTTGTTTAGCAGTATCAATGACAGATAAAAATTTATCACCACGGTTATTAACATAGGCCCGGCAGTGTCCTGCAAAAACAATTG
>JAOTSI010000059.1 GCA_029865005.1 Desulfobulbaceae bacterium | reverse complement strand
CGGTGGTCGCGCCGTTTTTTTTCGTAGGTGGGCCAGGATATCATTCGACCCGTTCTTTTCAGGCCGTGTGGGATTTGGGACATATTGTTATTTTTACCCTTATTACCCTGGTTATTGTTACTTATCAGAGTCGGTCGGAATCAATTTTTGGCGGACGACTTTTTTGGATTAAAATTTTTCTGTTGGTTTTACTTCTTGGGTTAGGAGTTGAACTGTGCCAGACAGCGGTCAACGGACGAGGTTCAGATGTTGCCGATCTCTTACGCAATCAACTCGGATGCATGTTTGGTTATTATTTTTATTCTTTTAAAAATAAACCCATATCGCGGTTATGGGATAATACACGCCATATTGTTGCGGCTTGTTGTTTCTGTTTCGCTATTTTTCCGTTGTTCATTGCCTTGGGTGATGAAGTATTAGCCTATTATCAATTTCCAGTTTTGTCGAATTTTGAATCAGTTTGGGAAAAACGACGTTGGGTGGATCAGCGACAACTGAGTATTGATCATGATATTAAAACAAACGGTGACCACTCTCTCAGGATACGGTTATCTACAGCCACTTATTCCGGTGCTTCACTTTTTCATTTCCCCAACAAATGGATAGGATACCAGTGGATATATTTTAGCGTATTTAACCCCAACTCTGGTATGTTGACTTTGCATGTTCGAATTCATGATGAAGAGCATAAATTTCATAATAATGAATTTTTAGATCGTTATTATCATACATTTCAATTGAATCCGGGCTGGAATAAATTGCGTATTTCCCTTGAGGATGTGGAGAATGCCCCAAAGTCGAGAAAAATGAATATGGACGCTATTGAGCAGGTAGGTTTTTTTGTTATGAACCTACCTCGTCCTCAATCCATTTATCTGGATAATTTGTATCTTGCAAAATAATTAGCATTTGTATTGTGATTTATAATATTTATGCCATGACCATGCTGGTTTTATTACTTGCAGATAAAATCTATAAAAAGTAACGACAATTGTTATTGCTGAACCTTTTGGGGCTACTTTTCTCATTTTATGAGTGTAAAATTTAGTTCTTGTTTATTTTGTAACCAGCGACGATATTTTATTTGGATTTTTATCCAATCTGATTTTATCAGTCGAGATTATTGATTCGGGAAACTGGGATGTTAATCTTAATGTGGACTATTTTATATTTTACGGGCAAGCATATTATCGTTTTAAAATAAATATATTATATTATTATGCCAAAGAGAAAGGCATGTATTGACAAGTGTAAAGGAAAGAGCTATATAAAAATAAAGTTGAATGAGTATTCATTAATACTGTTAACTAAATCAATAACAAGGAGGAAGGAATGAAAAAATCATTCATCTATGGGGTAGCGTTGGCTTTTTTTAGTGTAGTAGCCTTGGCTGGAATTTCTATGGCTGATAATGGGCCTGCTGATATTCACTTCGATACTAAAAAACCGGTTGTGTTTCCCCATGCTGCCCATCAAGCAAGACTTGAGTGTGGTATCTGTCATCATGGTAAGGATGATGCTGGTAAACAAGTTGCATACAGTGAAGGTATGGCCATCGCTAAATGTGAATCTTGTCATAATAAAGATGCTGGTATGCCTAAAAAACTCTCCAGCCTTAAAGGTGTTGGGCATGCTAAGTGTAAAACATGTCACAAAGAGACTGATAAAAAGTTGGCCAAATGTGGCGTTTGTCATCCAAAGAAGAAGTAACTTTATTGTTACTTGTTTTGGGTAGCTTTTTTCGGTAAAGCACCATGTTGAAGCGGTAATGTTTTATTACCGCTTGTTATGCGCTCTAGTGTTTCGGCATTGGGCGCATTTTTTTGTTTATAGGAGCTAAAATTACTACTATAGCTCGGTATTGTTTTGTATGGTTGAGAATAGTTTGTCGTAGTTGGTCACAGGATTTACAACTAGTTAATTTGATATAATGTAAGTTGGTAAATGGTCACAAATGCCCTAGCTTTAGGCATTTGCCGCTGCTCGCTATAGCTTTTCTATCCTGGCAGGGTGACCACTTACTAAAAATCGGTTATTGTTAACAAGTGGCGAGAAGGGTTTTAAATACATTTTCTTCTCTTTCTCCACATTCTCTTATAATATCAGACATTATATTGTAACAACGACTTCCTTTTGGACCATGGCTGCAAATACTGGCGGCACTTTCTGCAAAGTCTTGCCATCTTTCTCCTGCTTTTATCAATTCTTGAGAAGATTGATGTAACGCCTCATCACCCAACATCATTGCACATTCTTGTAAAAAGGCACTGTAAAGAAATCTAAATCCACCGCCGCCTGTACCGATTCTTTCCTGCATGATTATTATCTGTTTCAGATTGTTTGTTGTTTGTTCCAAAGAGTATTTAGTATCCCATTTAGTTAGTCGATTTGATAGTAGGTGTATTCCATTAATTCCGCATAAGGGAAACGGGTTTTTGGTGAGCCAGCGGGCGGTTGTGCGGATTGCTTCCCTTGCTTCTTTAAGCACGGATTTATTATGGTCCTGAAAACGAAGGTAGCTTAGCGTAGCGGTATTGTTCCTTGTATCGTTATTAAATACTGCACGAATCAAATCTTCGCTGGAGCAGGTAGTGGTATTTTCCATCATCGGGTCGCTGATTTGATAGTTGTTGTTTTCTAGACCATACACTACTAAATGATGCTCGTTATAGTTGAAACGTTTATTTTTTGGGATATAGGGTAGCCAGGAAAGACCGGCTAGGACTGCTACCGGTTCTTCCCTTGAAAGCAATATATCAAGTGCATGTAAAAATGAATGGGGCTTGTAATATTTTTTTCTAATAACTGAGGCCCCGGAACATTTGGCAGCATTTTTAAGAATTCTTCCTGAGCGGGTACGATATGTTATAAGAGGTTGTTTTTTAAGAAGATGAAATTTGTTAAAATATATATTTGGCGGGTAGTAGCCAAAAGAAAGACCTTTGCCTAAGCCAAAGGCCATGGGCTCAGATAGTGGTATACCGTGATGGGTAAGAAGATTAGCTGTTACCCCGCTTTCGCAGTGAATTGCTTGCTTATGGTGAAATGTTTTAATTCCTATTTTGTTCATGGATCTGTCCTATTAAGAACAGCCGTAATCCTTATATTCTCAAGTATTTATGTGAGATGAAGAGGTATTGGCATGGACCAACGGTCTCTTTTCATATCGGGTATTGAGTTATTTCGATTACCGGCAAAAAGCGATATTATATATTGATAGTATGGAATTTTGATACTCCCTTATAATATCAACAGCATATCTTTTTTCCAGGTAAAACCCAAATTAAATTGAGAGATTTCAGGTATTAAGGATGATTACTATTCTTGCAATAGTGGTAATAGTAATCCTTGTTTCTGTATCATTTTGGTTTAACAGTAAAAAGATTATAAGTATTTGTTGTCAAATTAGTATTTAACAAGAGAAAATATTTATAATGTTTCTGAGCAATAGGAGATTTAATTATATATTTGTCATGGAACATTGTGTGCTCTTCTACGTCTGTTGCGTCTCCTTGAAGACGAAGCCATATCCTACGCCATTTGGGCAGATTGTTTTCTTCCAGTTCCCTTAAGTGGTCACAGGCACCTTATCTTCATGCGGTTGCCTTTGCCCGCATAGAAGGGATATAGCGAGCAGCGGCAACTGCATAGATCTGAGGCACCAGTGCTCACTCATAGATTCGCACTGTATTAAATCAGCTAGTTAAGAATTATGTGACCAGGTGCTACGGCGTCGGTATGTACAGATTTTGATTTGGGGATATTTATTATTTCCCGTGATCCATATGCATCATTAGTGGCCTCAGGTAATTTATCAACACGCTGTTCCACCTTGCCTTAAGATATTGATTATAGATAGTATTGACTACTGTATAAGCTTATAAACTTGTGGTGTGTTAAATTTGTATATTGTCTGCCTTGATGTTGTCTCTTTGGCTTATTATATGTTTTTTTTATCTAGGCGTTGAGTTGTTGACTCGCCTTTCACTTTTGTTTGTTATATCGTTATGTCATACCAAAATGATTCTGATTATAATTTCGTTGCATTTTCATCTTTATTGCCCAAAATAATATATCAAAAAGAATGGCAAAAAAAAATCATACTCCATCGGGCTTTTACAGTTTGGGAAAGCGTTGTTGATCCAAAAATGCTTCCTTATACCCGTCCGTTGGTTATTCATGGTCGTACTTTATGGATTGAGGTTAGTGATTCTATACGGATGCAACAACTAAACTATTTGAAATATGATTTGCTGCAGAAAATAAATGAAAAAATTAAACCACAATATCTGGAAGATATTCGTTACAGACAAAATGTTTTGGTTTCCCCTTCCAAAGAACTACCCGTTTTGTCAGAAAAAATACCCGTTGATCCTGTGAAAAAGAGGGAGTTTAATCATCTGCTCGGTAGTGTGCATGATGGTGAGTGTCGTGATGCGTTGGAAAAATTATGGACGGCTTTTGCAACTCATAGAAAATATAAAAAGTCTTAATTTTCCTTTATTTACCTTTGAGAGTTTTTAAAGCTTTTAAAACAGCAGGTCTTAAAAAAATATTCCTGATTTATAATAATATACAAAATTATTTTATTATCTGACGTAGTGTTCAGATCAAAAGGTTATAAATATATTGGATTGTGGTTACAGGCACCTTGTCTTCATGTTATTGCCACTTCCGGTATAGATTTGGGTAACGTCCACCTGTATCCCGTTTGAGCACGATCAGGTCGGATTCACAGTATTAGGGCCGCGGAAAAAATAAATTATCCCATCTTGCTTGTCTTTTTAGCCGTCTTTTTTATCAAGGCAACAGTTACATAGTAATACTATGCACCTATTGCCTTGATAAAAAAGAAGACTAAAAATCCTGCGCAATTTTGGGATATTTATTATTTTCCGCGGCCCTTAACTATAGACCACCGGCCTGCTTGCACACCTCCGCTGCATTGGTGAATACGTACCAGGTCGATGTCATAGAACTTTATATTGTAAGCTGATGAACGGTTACAGCTTTACTATAGGGAGCAGCGGCAACTGTAAAAAAATATTAGCTGCTGCTAGCTACCATTTATCTTAGGGTGTATTAAGTTATTTGGTTACAAGCCCTGTGGCTCAGATACATCAATTGTTTGTGATTTCATTTCTGCCCATTAGGAGCCAAAACTTCTGGGGCGCAAAATAAAACTTGAAAACGAAAGAAGGAATAATTATTATTAACCATCATTGGATTTTGATAATTTTCGGAACCTTTTTTTTGAGTAATATAATGCCGTGGAATATCTAAGAAATTGTTGGGAAATTAGAAATTGTGAATTGCATAGAAATGGAAGATTGACCCTTATTTTTGGTGAATGCATAGCTTCCAGGAAAAATATGGGTCATAGCTGTTGGTTGCTCAGCGGCACCTTTTGTGATGGCCAAGTTCAAGGCAGTGCGCTTCAGAAAGAAAAAGGCTGTCGTAGATGTCAGGTTTACCAACAGTATCATCGCACGGAAGGCAGACAAGGAGATCTGATTTGTAAAAAGTTTCCGGAAGAGGAAAAAAAGTACTTTGAAGTTATGATGAGAAAACGTTTGGAAGAAGATACGGTGATTAATTTGAGAGGTAAGTCATCGAGTCAAGTATTTATCAAGCAAAAATCTTTAGAAAAAATGCCAGCAGAAATCATTTTTTAATAATTTGCTCATATTAGTTAATTAATTATCCTGTTGTTAGTATGTTATAAGAGTCAGTTTTGTCTTTTTAGCGATAACATTCTGTTTGCCTTGTTATTCCCACCCTATTTTTTTTTCTGCAAATTCTATAATGCTTATATTTTAAAGGCTATCCTGTATTTTTCTGGTATTTCTTACTAAGTGGAGAATGTGGTTTTCTTGTCGGTTGTCAGGAATATGTCATTCTTCAAGGGGTATGCGAAGACCTGTTATAAGGAATGCCGAAGAGACAAGAATTGTAATCTTAATCGGTTATTCGTTTTTAGTGTTGCGATAGCAGCCACATAGATTTATTATCAAATTGTTTCCGCAATACTAATAATTTATAGTTTGGCGTAATTTTAGTTCTTTGTTCCTCTTGTTCCTTGCCTTGCGAGACGTTTTTTGATTATGATCTGTTTCAGATATTAAGAAAGTAAGGTTACGTTCTCCCTGCCCCCTTTTCCAGCCCTTCTAGGGCTAGAGGGAAATTATTCATGAAAAGCATTTTTAATCTAATTTTTACGATTTTTTTGGTCTTTGTTGGCTACATTGCACTTGCCCCTTTTCTTACTGAAAAGAATATCAGCATGGCACTGGAGCAATATGATGCGGTGAGCTTAAGGGAAAATGTTGATTACCCGGCCTTGAAACAAAACTTGACCGAGCAGTTTAGGGCGAGAATGAAGGACAAGGCTCCCGCCATTAGTAAAAATCCGCTTGGGGCGCTAGCATATGGTTTGGCAAGTGGATTGATAGAGGAGATGGTTGACTCATACATGACACCGGAAGGCATCGCTCAACTGATTCGAGGTGATGCCCCTTTGAGTGGTTCCAATGTTCAGCGTGGTGGTAAGGATGGGGGAGATCTTTTTGCCGAGGTGCGACATAGTTATGATTCGCACAATAAATTTTCTATTTGGGTAACCACTGATCAACAGCAGGAAGTTCGCGTCGTATTAACTAGGAAGGATTTTTCCTGGAAATTAACTAATATTATTCTCCCACCACCCTCTCAGAGACGTTTTTCTTTGTAACAGGGGGTTAGGCTAAAGCGTAAGTCAATTTGAAATCATCCTTTTCTGAGCACCCTTTTGTTATCCACACGGGCGGTGAGTTTTATTCTATCGAAATATTCCAGAATCGGGATGAAAAATTTTCGGCTCAAACCGGTCATCTCTTTGAAGCCGGGTGCGTCAATTTCCCCTTCTTTACGTAGATAAGAAACTAATCGTTCTTGGAGTTCATTGATGACTTGGGATTCGAAATAAAGAATTTCCGAAACTTTTACAAGTTTCCCATCTAGAAGCAACAGGTCAAGAACTGGTCGTATTTGTTTCTCATTGAAATCATTGAAGCTTCCGATAACATCCTTAAGGTTAGCAGGTTTTAAGCCCGCTTTTGTATAGATCGCGAGGATATCTGAGCGCATTTTCTCCTCATCTACCTGCAGGGTTACTTCGTGGCTGCTTAAGCGTATTTCGGCTTGATCAAGGACGATAGTGTCCTTTTTTGCCATATTACTTAAGATATAGGCAAAAAGCTTAGCATCTATTTGAGTACCCATTCGGGAACGAAGTTCTTCTTTGGCAATACCGCCTTTGAGTGGATTGTCCCGATGGTAACCTTCCAGGATCTCAAGTACCTTTTGAACCGCTTGCTCCTGAACCGATGAGCTGATTAAGCGTTGACGATCTGATTCTACGATAGCGATTTTACCACTTGATACAGGGAGCTGGAGGAATTTTTTCATTTTTTTGCCGAAAATTCCTAATCGGGTGGAGAGCTGTTCTGCGGTTAGGCCGTCAAAACCGCTTTCTTCGAGGAATAAGAGTAGACGTTCCTCGTCGGTCCCTTGACGATAGATCTGCCAGTGGGCCTTGTTACGTTCTTTATCACTATCTTTGGTGCGCTTACGCTTACGCGGTCCACTGTTGAGAATCACTCCACCTCCGATAGTAATGAGGGGCGAAAAACCTCGTAGCACATAATGATCACCTGACCATACTGAAACAGGTTCTTTAAGAATTAGCTGGGCCGCAGCATCGCTGCCCGGTGTTGTTTTGTCGGCTTCCAGAAGAATTATTTTGCCGAAAACCTCCCTGGTACCCACATGGACTCGGACCTCAGTTCGGTTTTTTAGATCCCTGGTATTACCTTCCAGAAAATGGAAATCAACATCAAGTAGGGTTGAAGGAGTAAGACTGTCGGGAGTGGCAGCAACATCACCCCGATGAATATCCTCTTTTTCAACCCCTTGTAGATTGATAGCGGTGCGGTGACCGGCTTCCACCATTTTAACATCACTACCGTGAACTTGAATACCGCGTATTTTAGCTCGTTTGCCGTGGGGGTAAAAAAGGATTTCATCGCCAACACTGGTACGGCCGGAGAGTGAGGTACCGGTTATTACCGTGCCAAAGCCCTTCATGGAAAAAATACGATCAACAGCTAAGCGAAATGGCCCGAATTCTTCTTGAAAGGTAAATGATTTCACCTTTTGGTCAAGAATCTCCTTAAATGAATCAATGCCCTCGCCGCTTACTGACGAGACCTGCACCAGGGGGGCTTCTTCAAGAAAAGAACCGCTAAAAAAGTCACGGACTTCCTCAGTAACCATCTCCAACCATTCCTCTTCCACCATGTCGATTTTAGTCAGTACGATAATGCCATCCCGAACCCCAAGAAGCTTACATATATCGAAATGCTCCTTGGTCTGAGGCATGATCCCCTCGTCGGCTGCAATGACAAAGGCCACCAGGTCTATGCCCGCAGCTCCGGCGACCATATTACGAACAAACTTTTCATGACCAGGTACATCTACGATTCCGAGTCGATGACCGCATGGGAGATCTACAAAGGCAAAGCCCAATTCAATGGTGATGCCTCGTTGTTTTTCTTCTTTAAGTCGATCGGTCTCAATGCCAGTCAACGCTCGAATGAGACTCGTTTTACCATGATCCACATGACCGGCGGTACCGAGAACGATTTCACGCATGATAACTATCCAAAAAAGTTTGTTCGTTCAAAGTTGTTATATAAAAAAAGGGGAACAATAAACTTATTAAACCATATTTATGTATCTGGTCACCGGGTTTGGACTACCTGATTTAATACAGTGCGAGATAGTATATGGTCACAGGTGGTTCAAGTTTATCCCGTTGTTGCTGCAGCTCGCGCTATAGCCCATCAATCTAAGCGAGTAGTGGCAACCTTATGAGAATAAGGTGCCAGTGACAACTTACAGACTTATAGGTACATGTTGCCTTTAGCTTCCGTGCCAATAGTGGACTGGGAACCGCCATAGCCATGTCCTGGCCACACTACGGTTTCCGCAGGGAGGGTTAATAGTTTAGTGCGGATTGATTCCATAAGCTCATCAAAGGAGCCGCCAGGGAAATCGGTACGTCCAATGCCGTTAACAAACAGGGTATCGCCGGTGAAACAGTGGGGTTCACTGTAGAGGCACATTCCGCCAGGCGTATGACCGGGAGTGTGAATAACCTGTAAGGAGACCTCACCAAAACTTATGTTGTCACCCTCGTTAACTAGTTGATCGGGGGTCGGAGAGTGGGGAAGACCGAGCATGGAAAAGTAGTTTTGCACATCTGGTTTGGCGAAAAAATCACCTTCAGCCGTGTGCATGATAATAGCAGCACCGGTCTCTTGTTTAATTTTTTCATTGCCGCAAACGTGATCTGGATGACTATGGGTGGCAATGATATATTGTAAGTCCAGCCCATCCTCTTTAATAAGGGATAGTAAACGGGCTTCATCGCCGCCGGGGTCGATTACCGCTGCTTTTTTGGTTTTTTCACATGATACGATATAGCAACAGACCCCCATGGAGCCCACAGTAACTTGTTGGATGCGCATAACTTTATGTTCCAAATAACTGGGTGATGTTTAACAAACATCACCCAGGTGAAGGTATCTTATTTAACAAATACAGCCATCAGAGCTGCACTTGCATGATGATTGATTAATGGTATTCAAGGAGATTGCAGATTTTGCCGGTAATCGTTGGGCTACAGCTGCTACTACCTTGCTAAAGGCTTCGGTGGCAGGTGAGTCGACATCGGAGGATAAATATGGGGAGCCAGTATCACCGGCGACAACCACCTTGGGATCCATGGGTACGCGTCCGAGGAAGGGCAGGTCGAAGTCTCTCGCAGTTTTCTCTCCACCACCGGAACTGAATATATCCATGGTTTTGTTGCAGTGCGGGCATACATAACCGCTCATATTTTCTACTACCCCAACGATGTTCATGGAAACTTCTTTACAGAAATTAATGGATTTGCGTACATCGGCTAAGGCAATGGCCTGGGGGGTGGTAACAACCAGTGCATTTACTCCGGGGATTGTTTGGGCAACAGAAAGTGGTTCATCTCCGGTGCCGGGAGGGGCATCTACTATGAGATAATCAAGTTCGCCCCAATCCATATCGCCTACAAATTGACGAATGGCCTGAATTTTTAAAGGGCCGCGCCAGATAATCGCTTCATCACGATTTTTCATCATATATTCTAGCGATACCACTTTGAGCTTATCATTGTAGCATTGGGGTGGCATCAGGCCTTTTGGATTTTGTTTCATCTCAAATGTATCGTTGAGATTGAGCATCCTGCAGACATCGGGGCCATGGAGATCCACATCCATTAGGCCGACTTTGTAGCCGAGTTTGGCTAAGCCCAGAGCCAGGTTAACCGCTACGGTGGATTTTCCTACACCGCCCTTACCGCTCATGACCAAGATTTTATGTTTAATTCTTCCCAATGATGCATTGATTGCCAAGTCTTGTTGGGCAACTTTGGCACCAGCTGAACCGCAGCTGGCTTTTTTGTCAGATCCACAGGATGAACCGCATCCGTTTCCCATAACTATTCTCCATATATCATAAAAGTTTACATTGTTAACTTGTAGTCGGTTTATACTCTAATGCCGGTTGGTTAAAAAGCAATTAAAAAAGTATAAAGGCTCATTCCCATGGCTGTACCGAACAAGACTATGCTTTAGCAAATTGAATCTTAATCAGGAAAGTTTGTAAGTTTTCCGGAACCAGTAGGGGTACCCCTTGTGGATGCTTGGCAAAACCGAGAGCGCTCCTTGTAGGAGTTATGTAACAAGATTGACTCAGTGGGTAGTGATTCTGTAATAAAAAAACATTAAGTTAGAGTTTTTTTGACTTCCTCGGCAATAATCCTGATTCCTTTTCGTACCGCTGCCTCGTCTTGAGAATAAGTGATACGGATACACTCGTGACAATGAGACCACTCCTCTTCAAGGCCGGGGAAAAAATATTCTCCCGCAATAACCAATACCTTTCTTTTTTTTAACCGGGCATAAAGCTCACGGCTGGATATTTTTAACCCCGTAAACCAAAGCCACAGAAAAAGTGCGCCTTCTGGTTTGTGAACCCTATAGGGTAGTCCTTGCAGCTCCTCACGCAACCAGCCGAGAGCCTGTTTCATACGTCGCTTATAGTAAGGTTGCACGATTTCGCGACTAATTTTTATGATGTCGCCGTTGCCCACCAGTTCCAATGCTAAAGTGGCTCCGATAGAGCCTGGAGCCAGGTTGAGAATGCCGTTGAGATTACCAAGGGCACGAATGATTCGGGGACGGGCAATAACGATCCCGGTCCGACAGCCTGGCAGCCCGAACTTGGAAAGACTCATACAAACAACGGTATTGCTGTTCCATAATGGCCTAGCCTTGGTGAAAATAATGTTTGGAAACGGAGTGCCGTAGGCGTTATCGATAATAAACGGGATCCCGCGCTCACGAGTTATCTCATCGAGTCTTCTCATCTCCTGGTCGGTCAAGACATTGCCAGTGGGATTTGTTGGTCTGGACACGCATACCGCCCCGATTTCATCGGTAAGTTTCAGAGCATCAAAATCCACATGATATTTAAAAAGATCATCACCGATGGTTTCGATATCTGGTCGTCTGGCGGTAAACATTCCGGGTTTGAGACCGGAATCGGCATATCCGATATATTCTGGAGCTAAAGGAAAAAGAATTTTTTTGAATTTGTTGTCGCTGCACTCACCGGCGAACAAATTAAAAAGACAGAAAAAAGCGTTTTGGCTGCCGTTGGTAAGAGCGATGTTTTCAGCAGTCAGGGGCCAACCGAATTCACTGCTCAACAAGGCGGCCAGAGCTTGAATAAAGGCTGCATTACCAGAAGCTGCATCGTAATTGCCGACCATTTTTTCAAATAATAACGGGGTCCGGAGGATTTCATCCATTCGAGAGCGAAAAATATTTTCTACTTCCTTTATGTGGGCTGGATTGCCGCCGCCAAGCATGCAAATGGAAGAATCAGCTGAAGCCATGGCTGACCCCAGATCATCCATCAACTCTGTAATTCCTGAAGAGGCCGTGAATTTCTTTCCAAATGCCGAGAGATTCATATTTACTCCATTTATAGGCTCAAAAGAGCACATAGCTATGATTAGTGTGCTTGGTAGTAGTTCAGCATTTTGTGAAAAATTAATAACATGTAATTTTAATCCGTTTATGAAATATCCAATGTTGTTCTAAAAACCGACCAATTATCATGAAATTTTAAGTGTTGGTAGCCTGATCTCCAGGAAGTGGGTGTAGTCATTATTTGCGACTCTTCGGCTAAAAAGTACTATCGAGGAATCATATGTATCGGAAATCCAATATTTGTTTGTGTAGGAGCCTGTTTGTTTATGGTCATCCTGATTGATCTCTGTGTTATACGAAAAATTATAGTATCTGGTTTATAACAAATTGATTTCATATACCGTGAGATAGTATGTGGTCACAGTTACTTCATCTTCACGCGATTGCCACCTCCGTTTAGAAGAGTTATGGCGAGCATCGGCAACTGCCTATATCTGAGGTGTCTGTGATTAATTGCCGTATTAAAAATTTATAAATCAGTTATTTGCGTGTTCAGTGGCTAGCATCCAGTTTTTACTTTAACTCATCAGATGGAAGTTCAGGTATATTTAGAAAAGAAATTTAGAATCCAGTTCAATTAGTATTTTCTAGGGTAAGTATCATGAGTCGGTTACATAGAAGAAATGATGGCAATTATGGTTAATACAATAATGCAAAAAATAAAACTTATACCTGAGATAAGAATATTTATTAATATATTTAATTTATCAGGCAAATTTAAAAATATGTAAATAGCCACAGTCAACGAACTGGCCAAACTTAAAGCATTTTTAAGACATCCAACATGGGGGAGATGAGCACAAACGTCATCAGGAAATAATAAGGATATAATTACAAACAAAAATATCTGCCAGGCACGTTGCCATGCTTTGAGAAATATTATTTTATTTATTAGTTGCATCACCAAGCTCTCAAAATAGATGTGTTCAATTTTTACCTTTTTCACCATTAAAGGGTACGGAAAATATAAATTATTCTATCTCAGAGTCTATCGCCTACCTGTTTGTCTCTTTAGCTATATTCTTCATCAAGGTAGTAGTTATTTAGTAATAATAGGTAACTATTCTTTCGTTAAAGAATAAGGCGTAAAATCCTGAGGGGGTAAATGTAAACTCAGATTTAGGCGGTTGCCGCCTCTCGCTGCTATAGCCTATCTATGCTGGCGGAGGCAACCCCATGAAGATTGGGTGTCTGTGACCACTTACGAGTTATTGTCTATGGTAAGTAGGCTTACTTTTAGTTGCTTTCTTTTTTCTTGAAACGGTATAATGAGAGAAAATATTTTTTTTATCCATTTGCGGGGTTATCTCATAGTAATTATAAGAGCTCTCATTCTTATTTGTTTTCCTATTATTTAATTTTTTCCCGTGGATGATAGTGATTAGGTGTTTGTGGGCGCGGAGGTTGGTAAGGGCGAATAATCATAATACCGCTTCCAGTAGATTTTTCGGCAGTTTTTTCACAGAATTTAGGTAATTCAGGAGAATAGCATGGATCTGCTTAGTAAAAGACTCTTTAAGGAGTTGGAAGAGATGCAACAACAAACGGGAAAGATGTTACGTAATATGTCTTTTGCTAAAATGGGTCCTTTTGAGACTGGCTCCCAAGGCCCGCCCGCCAATATTTATGAAACCGATGCTGATATCCATGTATATTTTGATTTAGCTGGAGCGGATAATGATTCACTCACTGTGCTGGCTGAAGAGAGTAAGCTGACCGTCAAAGGTCGACGTGAAATTCCAGGTAAATACGCCATTGTTTGTATACATCAATTGGAGCTTGAGCTAGGTGAGTTCAGTCGTACTGTTGACCTTCCTTCTGCCACTGATGTTGATCATGTAACTTCAGTATTTCATAACGGAATTCTTGCTGTGCATCTTCCCAAAAAACAACCAAGAGAAAAAATACAAATTTCTGTTGCAATTGACTGAATAGGTCCTCTCTTATTTTTGGCGGGTTTGATTCGATTTTACTTTGAACATTAACTTTCGCGAGACGATATACAATGGAAACTACACATCAAGAAAAAGAAGGGCGGATAGACCCGCTAACTCTTAAAGTTCCTGATACTATGCCTATTCTTCCTCTCCAGGGTTTTGTTTTTTTTCCGGGGATGGGTTTTCCCTTGCAGGTAGCCAGTAAGTCCTCACGTCAATTGGTGGATGAAGCCTTACTGGGTAATCGTATGATCGGACTTATTACCGGACGGGGTGATAAGAACCTTGAAGATGAAATCGAACATTCCATAGAAGAAGAGCTCTTTAACGTAGGTGTGGTTGGATATATTCATAAAATGAATAAGGCCGATGAGGGGCATTATCAGGTTTTGGT
>JAOTSI010000058.1 GCA_029865005.1 Desulfobulbaceae bacterium | reverse complement strand
TCCATCTCCGTGGAAGCAGCAGCCTTACAACCGGAACTCACCATTTTCTGTCTGGAAAAGGAAGAGGAACAAATTGAGAATATCCGTATCAACCTTCGACAGCATCAATGTTTCAACGTCTCCCTGCTACCGGGTACGGCACCGGAGAGTTTCACAAATTTACCAGATCCAGACCGAATCTTTATCGGAGGCAGTGGTGGTTTTTTAGAGGAAATCATCAGATCTGCGGTTCGAAGACTAAAAGATAACGGAAGAATGGTTATCAATGCGGTCTTACCCGCCACGGCCGAGCTTGCACCCAAAATAATGGCTGAAGCCGGACTGCGGGTAACCCAACGCACCATCCAAGTTACCAGAACCATAGGCAACTTGAGTGAACAAAAACAATTTAACCCTATTACTATTATAACTGGCATTAACTAACGGTTTTACAAATGACGATTGAACAACAAGGCCGACTATATTTAGTCGGTGTAGGTCCGGGCGATCCGGAACTAATGACCTTTAAAGCGATTAAGGTACTAGAGGCCAGTCCGGTTTGGATAGCACCCAAGGCCCAGAAAAACGGTTCTAGCTCAGCCCTCCAAATAGCGGCAGGGTTAGTATCAGTGGACGACAAAGAAGTGCTCGAACTCCATTTTCCGATGAAAAAGGTGCACCTGAACCAACAGGCCGACGCCGAACTGGTAAACAGCTGGAAAGACGCTGCAGACCATGTACTAAAGCACCTCAATAATGGCATTGATGTCGCATTCCCCACCTTGGGAGACCCTGCACTCTACTCCACAGCCTTCTATTTATTGGCAGCCATTGAGGAACAATGTGAATCCATCAAGGTTACTATTGTGCCGGGGATTACCGCCATGGCCGCTTGCTCCGCCAAAATCGGCAACCCTCTTGGCCTGGGAGACGACGTGGTCACCATCGTTCCGGCTGCCTTTGACGATGACCGGTTACGGGATATTCTTAACACCTTTGACGCAGTGGTCTTAATGAAAGTATATAAGAAGATGGCTCGCGTGGTAGAACTGCTCGACGAGATGGGCCTTACCGATAAAGCTGTACTCATCGAACGTTGCGGACTACCCGACCAACAAATCTATACTGATATTCGCACTGCCGTGGGCAAGGACCTGCACTATTTTTCCACCTTACTGATTCGTAAGAAGCAGGTAGTGATGTAGATTTTCTTTGGCTACTTGGAAGAGATAATGAGCAACGCCTCTCCATTTTTTTGATTTAGTGGACCAAGTGACTGACTCAGGTATTGCCGCACTTCCCTAATGGATGCTCCAACCTATTATACAATATTTAAAATTTTGGAATATATAATAATGACCACTCAACCCATAGCTTTTATCGGCGCAGGCCCCGGCGATCCGGAACTCATCACCTTAAAAGGCCGTCGATTGCTTGATGAAGCCGATCTCATTATTTACGCGGGTAGCTTAGTGAATAAAGACCTGCTCACCGGCCTTACTTCTGAGATTCACGATTCCGCATCCCTGAACCTTGACCAAATTATTGAGCTCATCCGGGATGGATTTGCGGCAGGAAAAAAAATCGTCCGTCTCCACACAGGCGATCCCGCTATATATGGGGCAATTCGGGAACAGATGCAGCGCTTGCAAAAGCACCACATCCCTTACACCGTGGTTCCCGGCGTAAGTTCCGCCACCGCAGCAGCAGCTGCCCTGCAAGTAGAGCTTACCGTACCCGAGATTACCCAAACTGTGATTCTCACCAGGCAGGCGGGCCGCACCCCGGTTCCCGAAAAGGAATCTCTTAAAAAGCTGGCAGCCATTCAAGCGTCCATGTGTATATTTTTAAGTGTCTCCATGATCGAATCGGTGGTGGGAGAACTCATGGCAGGCGGTTATCCGGCGGATACCCCCATTGCAGTGGTGGAAAAGGCGAGCTGGCCGGAGCAACGGATCATAAGAGGTGACCTCTCAGATATTGCATCAAAAGTACAAGAAGGTGGGATCAAAAAAACAGCGATGATCCTAGTGGGCCAAGCACTAAATGAAGAACCTGATACCGTTTCAAAACTCTATGATAAAAGGTTTAGCCACGAATATCGCTAATGACAACAAATTTCGAAGGTGCAGAGTGTGAGTAGACATACCCAACTCCCGCTTTTTCCACAATATATCGAAAATAAACCCCAATATATTTCGGTTTCAAGACGTACCGATATACCCCGCTTCTATCATCATTCTTTCCTAGAAGCCTGGCAACAAGGGAAAATTACATATAAAGACAACTATGGTACAACACATGCCGTTTCCTTACTGCCGCGAGATGTTTTGGGCTATATCTTCTGGTCTAAAGACTATGAACCGATACTTAAAGATCCACGTTTCAAAATACTTCTGAGTGAAAACAATGCTATATTTCATTTTACCATCAACCATTGTTCTGAACTTGAACCAGGCCTAGCCCCCTTGCCTGAGCGACTTGAAACCTTACACGAATTAGTAGACCTGGTGGGGCCAAAGCGAATAATCTGGCGTTTTGACCCCATTTGCCGCTATCAAGGTACTGGCCCCATAACCGATAACTGCTCGTCGTTCTATTCCCTACTCCCGATTATGACCGCCCTTGGTATTAAACACTGTTTTTTTTCATTTATGACCCATTATGCCAAGCTTAAAAAGCGGAGCCCCATCGTTTTTCATCACTTTAACATGGTGGAAAAGCAAACAATCAGCAGCGCCATGGTGGCAGCCGCTAAAGATGTTTCAATAGGACTCTACGCGTGCTGCGACCCAGAATTGGTCGACCTAGTACCCACCCTACGTTCAGGCTCCTGTATAAATAACCAAATACTGGCCAGTACAGATAGATTTAATCGTCACCTCCCCCTTTCCCGTAAACCCACCAGAAAAGGTTGCAAATGCTATTCAGCTCGTGATGTCGGGAGCTACAATCAACAATGTGGTCACGGTTGTCTTTATTGCTACGCTAATCCCCAATTAAAATCACCCAAATCACAACTTAACAGAATCACTTGAAGGGATGACTATTTCATGTTAATATTAATAATTAATATAAGTTGTTATTCTATTTCCATATTTATACAACCTCCACTCGCCCGTTGTTGTTCGGCAACAATACTATGCTCACATTATCATCCATTCACCTCCTCCTCTTTTTTCAAATCCCATGACCAACTATGACGCTATCATAATCGGAGCTGGCCCTGGAGGATTAGCATGCGCTAAGTTTCTAGCGGAAAATGGAGCAAAGGTTATTGTTATAGAACGTAAAAGAGTAATCGGCCCCAAGGTATGCGCTGGCGGTATCACCTGGGACGGTCTCATTCGACGAGTGCCCGAAAAGCTGGTTGAACGAGGATTTCCCACCCAGCATGTTTTCTCCGCTTTACAACAGGCCGTCATCACAGAAAACAATCCCATCATCGCCACGGTTGACCGATTCAAACTGGGCCAGTGGATGGCCCGAGCAGCTATTGACGCCGGGGCAGAAATCATTGTAGACACCCGAGTTACTAAAATAAACTCCTCCTCGATTGAAGCGGTAACCGGCAAAAATAAAAACAAAATCACCCTCTTCTACAAAAACCTTGTAGGCGCAGACGGCTCAAGCTCCATAGTTCGCAATTACTTGAAACTTCCTACCAAATTAGTTGGATTTGGCATCAACTACCAGATACCTGGTAACTATGAGAATATGGAGTGGCATCTTAAAAACGATATCTTCAGCTACGGCTACGGTTGGATATTTCCCCATTCCGACACTCTGTCCATTGGGGCATACGGACCGCGGGGCTGTCTCCCACCCAAAGTGTTTCATAACAACCTGATCAATTGGGCCGCTGACAAAGGCTTTGATCTCACCCCTCACCGGACCGAGGCCGCTTTGGTTAATTTTGATTTTCAGGGATTTCAATTTAACAACATCTACCTGGTAGGTGATGCCGCCGGACTCGCTTCCGGCTTGACCGGAGAAGGAATTTATCCCGCCATTATTTCAGGAGAAGCGGCTGCTAAAACCATTTTGGACCCAAATTACCAAGCCATTGAAATAAAAGATATGGTGCGTAAACAAAATTTACATTATAGAGTTATACGTTTATCACAACAAAATCGGTTTTTATCCGGAGCAACAATGGAAATTCTCATTGGACTTCTTCGTATAAAAGTCCTTCGCTTTCAAGCCTTGGAAATGAGCACTGCTTAATTAAAGTTATGCCGTTCTTCCCACCTATAAGGTAGAAGATTACTAAGGACCGCGGAAAAAATACATATTCCCATCTGGAGTTCTGCTGAATGAAAAACAAAAAAACTATCTATAATGTTATTTTTTTAACTGCCTGCGCTGGAATCTTCTTTTTTCTCTGGTCCGCGCCGCCGGAGACCACCGCCCACCTGCCCCACGACGAAAATCATGAACGGTTTATGCAAATGAATAAAAAAGAGGCTGAAAAATTTTGCACAGAATGTCATTCCGCAGAAGGAATCCAACCTCTTTCCAAGGAACATCCTTCAAAATATCGCTGCCTTTTATGTCATAAACGTAAATAGGAACCCTCTCGAAAAATAAGCAACCAAATCCCCTATTCAAAAACAATCAGGTATTCCCCATGTGGAGCTCCAAAGACGTTTATTATGTCTCCGACTCAACTGCTATCCTTGCCGAATCCATGGGCAGAGGATTGCTGTGTCATTTTCACGAAACCAGTTTTAACGAAGAAAAAATCCCCTTTGTCCTCACCAAAGAAGATGCCGATAAAGCGATTAAATATATTCTTTCCCGTTCAGAAGGACGTTTACCCCTTATCTTTTGCAGCATCATGAACGAAGAGGTGCGACAAATCATTGATGCCCCCCAGGTAGAATTTTTTGATATTTTCGCCAAGCACCTGGACCGATTAGAAGTCTGCCTGGAAACCAAAGCAATCAGAGAAGTCGGCCATTCCCGTCACGGTGATGATCTTACCCTAGCCAAACGGGTTGAAGCCATCAACTATTGCCTCAGCCATGACGACGGCACCAAAACATGGGATTACGACAATGCAGACATCGTGCTCCTAGGTGTTTCCCGTTCCGGCAAGACACCGGTCAGCGTTTATTTAGCCACGCAAATGGGTTTTAAAACAGGAAATTTCCCTCTCACACCGGAACAACTTGAAAACTATGAACTACCCAAAGATATTGTACGCAATGCTAAAAAGGTAATCGGCCTCACCACTACCCCGGAACTCCTTCATAAAGTACGAGAGCAACGCTACAGCGGGAGCCGCTACGCCAGCCGGCCAACCTGTTCCATTGAAATCCGTCAAGCCCAACAAATCTACGCCAAATACCACATCCAGACCATAGAGACCTCCGGTAAGTCCATTGAAGAGACCGCCGTTCAGGCCGCTCAACTACTTGGTATTGCCCGAAAAACATTACGCTTTTAACATAACGAAAAGTTAACGCTCATCTTGTTTTTCTCTTTGAGATTCTGATACTAATAAACCACCCCGTAAGAGTTGGTCTATTAAAAACAATTAACCGTTCACATGTTTTTAAATCCTGGAGAGCGAGAGCAACAAGACAGAAAAAAGAGACGAATTCAATCGCGTTGACCTCAAAGTTAAAACCAGAACAACGAGATTATAATTATCGAAGTTCAATATGAACGTGAATTTGATTAGTTACAAAGAATACTCTTTGGAACCTCAAAAGTTATCACTGAACATATCCATGAAAACGAACCATACTCCCAAGTTATTAAAGTAATATCAGTAAATATACTGTATTTCGACTTGGGCCAGGGAGAAGACTATGTATATCATTGATCAACCACTTTCAAAGGACTCCAAAACCGAGACAAATTACAGCTTTCTCCCGATCAGCAGGAAATATAAGGCAAAAGCAAACTTTTTAAAATATTTCCAGAATATTACTTAATCAAAGTAAACAACTTTAACAATATTGCAAAAGACAGCTTTGACAAATGGATCTATTTCCTTAAAGAGGAAAAAATTAAGGAAAGTTTTAAGGCAAAAGGCTTAAAATTTGTCCTTCTTAAAACTTAGCTCCAGTTACAGACCCCAAAAAAGACCCTCTCAAATATCGTTAAATATTCCAGAGGGCCGTGATCTTGTAAATAATCCCTCTCAAACGAAAAAAGACAATATCACACAAAATCATTAAGTTACACTTACCGTTACTTTTATAATTAAAGCCAAAGGCCCTGGATGGGTCACTGTTAACTACTCGTCTTTATCATTACCGGAGCCACTATCCAGTAATCCAGAAGTCAATCCGTTGATGTCGCTACCCTTCAGTCCGATATCAGAGAGAAGAGAATCAATTAATGGAGCTTGTCCACGATAACGCAAGGCACTGTTGACCAATTGGTCCGATAAATTCCCTGAACGTCCCCCATCCTCTGCTATTGCACCTGAGCCGACGCTATCGCCACGCAGCCCGTCCACCTGAATAATCTTTATCCCGTCAATGGCCTCCATGGGCTTAACACTTTCTTCTATAATTTCTGGAAGCGCCTTGATGAGTTCTATGCGTAATTGCATAGCGATCTGCTCATCGGACAAGGTATTGGCTGCCTCATTAAGCATTTTCTTACCAGCTGAATCAACTAAATATTTTTTCTCAGCCGCCTCAGCTCGCATAATTTCAGCGTCAGCTTCCGCCTTGGCTTCAATTCGTTTTTTCTCTGATTCAGCATTAGCTAGAATCTTCACCGCTTCGGCCTGATCAAAGGCTGCCTGTTTCTCAGTTTCCGCAGCAATTTTTATCTTAATAGCCTCTTTTTCAGCAGCCATACTCGCTTCCACCAACTCAACCGCCTTTTCACGTTCGGCAATTTCCGTTTCTTTAACCGTTGTTACCTTTTCTTCCTGTTGTACTGCCAATGCACGAGCTTTTTCCGCCTCGGCTTGAGCTGCCGATTTTTCTTCAGATTTTTTCGCAATAGCTATCGCTCGATTTTGCTCGGAAATCTCTATGGATTTTTTCCTGTCAATTTCAGCTGTCTCAATAGACTTCTGACTCAGAATATCTTTTTCTTTTACTAAACGATTCTTTTCAATACGTTGCTCTTCAAGGGCACGTGCTGATTCAATTTCACTGGCTTCAATGTTTTGTTCCGCTGAAATACGCGCTTGCTCGGCATCTTGCTTACGCGCTGCCTGTTCATTTGCAATCTCAGTAGCCTGGGCTGCCTTGCGGATTTCTACTTCCCGTTCTTGACTAAGTCTTGCGTATTCTTGTTCCCTATTAATTTCCAGTTGTTTCTTTTCAGTCTCCAAGTTTTTATTTTGAATAGCAATCTCAGTATCTTGCTCTATCTCATTGCGCATTTTACGTCGGGACTGAATCTCCTCGGTCAACCTGGTCAACCCTTCGGCATCAAATGCGTTATCCGGATTAAAATATTCTTTACTAGTCTGATCCAAACCGGTAAGGGAAACCGACTCAAGCTCCAAACCGTTTTTGAATAAATCCTCGGAAACACCCTGTTGAACCTTCTGGACGAAATCAACCCTTTGCTCATGAAGCTCTTTCATAGCCATTTCTGCGGCAACTGAACGTAGGGCATCAACAAATTTACCTTCTATGAGCTCCTTTAACTTATCTGGACTCATGGTTTTCATACCCAAAGTCTGGGCAGAAGCGGCAATGGAATCTTTAGAGGGCTTTACCCTTACATAAAACTCTGCGGAAACATCCACCCGCATACGATCCCTGGTAATAAGTGCCTGTTGGTTATCCCGCTTCACCTCAAGACGAAGGGTATTCATGTTCACCGGTATAATTTCATGAAATACCGGAAAAACCATAGCCCCACCGTCCATTATAACCTTTTGCCCGCCCCAACCGGTCCTAACAAAGGAAACTTCCTTAGAAGAGCGCTTATAAAGCTTAGCTACAATCCAAGTTATTAACCCAATGGCAATTAATAGAACTACCGCCCAACCCACAATATCCAACAATGTTCCCATATCTCCCCACTATTTCGTTTAGTTATTTAATTCTTCATCAACCAACACACCCTTTGTGTTATGAATTGCTTTAAAAAGAGGCCCATTCCTGCTTACTAGAATAACCGAATCTCCCTGGACAAACTCCTCGTCCTCCTGATCCGGTTCAACCATCACGTAATGGGTAGTACCGTAATGATCTTTCAGCCGACCGCTGGCAGGTTTCCCAACCACCGCCTTACCAAGAGTTATAACTGCTGCCCGGCCTATAAACTTATCCTCGGATACGGCATAAGTTTCATCTTTGGGTATGATTTTGGCAAGTGCCCCACCAAACAATCTCACCATGGGCAAGCTTAGAAAAAAGGCGCCAATACCGGCAATGAAAGTAGGCAAAAACATACCAAAAACTTTAAAAACCGCCCCTTGAACGGCATAACCAATCATTCCATATGAGGTTAAAAAAACCACCAACAGAGCGTAAGCCGGTACCTGACCAACCCTCAACCACCCTAATAGAGCAACAAAGACACTAGGAGACTCTATATCAGGAGCGTCAACATCCAACTCAATATCAATATCGGGCAGCAGAGAATCCATAACCTGTGAAAGCCCGGCACCGAGCATCAACCCCACTACTTCAAATATTGCCATAAGCAACATTAAAGCAATCGCCACGGAAAAAGGGAGATTCTCCGGAGCAAAAATAAACTCGAACATCCTATTCCCTTCCTGCCTTGGTCTTAAGAGCAGCAAGTCGCTCCTGGATACGATTTTTTCTGGTCAACTCCTCCAACTCTGCCATTTTTGATGCATTTTTGCGATCAAGGGATTGAGAGGAACCGGAAATACCGGTGGCTTTTTCAAGCACTCTCTCAAAAGCCGACTCAGCCTTTGACACCCTACCCTCCACGGACCCTCCACCGGAGGAATCCTCCATGGGAGAACCTGGTTGAACGCTCTCTTGTTTTGCTTCCCTGTACTGCTTGAGCTCATCTTTCATTTGCCTCTTTTTGGCCAAAAGAGCCTCGATATAACCTTCAAGCTCTTTTTCCTGAGTGGAGCAATCACTTACCGTTGACTCCAGCACCGGAATCTGCGCTTCAATATCAAGTTGGGCGGCTACTGCAACTTCCGCCAAATCTTCTCGATTTTCAGCCAGCGCAACCTCGGTTTTCTCGGTCAGTTCTTCATGCCGTTGATTCTCCTGGGCCAACCGGGTTGAAGCTAAATGTTTTTTAGCTATTATCTTCCCGAGTTCCAAACGAACCTCGTCCACCGCATCATCAATTTCAGTGATTGCCTTTTCAAGTACTATTTCCGGAGCCACATTTTCCAATGCGCTGACAATGGACTGAAAACTACCACTCACAATCCTACCGACTCGGCCAAGTAAATTTTCCTTCACAATCTCACTCCTGTTCCTGATTACGTACAATCTCCACGACGCGCAGTAACTCCAATACCGGATCAATCTTTTCTGAAATTACATCCGGATCATAACACCGACACTGCTTGGTTGTAGCCATCCGAAAAACTGTTTCAATCATCCTGAAAATCCTATCAGCAACCCCCTGCTCAATATTTAGTAATGATTCTTTATTTTGTTTATCAGGGGGCATATTTGATACTATAAAACCTATTAGTTCAGGAAGCCACTCAATTGCACGAAAGATTAACTCAGAATGCACTTTTTCTTCCAACTCACACTTCCGCAAACGTGCGAGAACCGGAGAAGTTAAATCACGCATCATCTCTATACACCCGTCATAATCCTGTGCCATTTTCTCCCTGGCCCGTGTTTCCTTTATTATTGAACGTATTTTATCACTCGGTGTTTTAGCTCCATTTATACTTAAACGACTGATAAACTCCGCATCATCCTGTGACACCCGAACACTAAAAGTTACTTTTTTTAATGACATGCCATTGATCACTCCAATTATAATTTCCCTTAATCTATTGCATGTATATATTGTACGTATTACGTTTACGTTTGCAAGCAAAATTACTTTTCACATATATTAATTATAAATTAAGCTTATTATTGTTGGAATTCAAGATAGATATGTACGAAAAAATAAATAAAAAAATACATTCACCAAAATTGATAGTGAATAATAATCCTAAAATTAGATATCTTTTTAGCCTCGGTGGTGTTCACCAATTTTGCTGAACATTTGCACCAAACCGGAACAAAGAGTGAAAATAGACTTAATGTGTAAATTTGCAGAACAGCATTTATCGAAAAAGATAGTGAGCACCGAAACCAGATCATCTTCCGGAGCCTGGCAACAAATTAGAATGGGCATTTTAAGGGATATAGAATAAGTGCAATATCGGATTGATACCAATCTACGGCTTCTCCCATGAACAAATCGATTAAATCACGTAGAAGATCAGGGTTATCATCAGCTAACGTCTTCAGTGGCGTCTCACAACGACTAGTGAAAAGAGGTTGCCAATCAATGCCGCCTTTAATCTCACGAAATGAAATCCATTTCCCGGTAACATCCCCATGAGTTTCATTTGTAATATAAGAAAGTAAAGGTGCCCTAACCCAGGGGATGATATGGCACTCGGAAGTGACATTACCTCGCTTATCAACAATAAAATCTTTACCCAAGGAGTTAATGACTAAACTTTTATTTTTATATATTGCACCGATAAGAGGCGCGACAACTTCAAAATCAACCAGGCCGATTTTCTCTTCCAGCCTACGAAGAAATAGAGGTTGTTCTACTTTTTCGACTTTTGATAAACAGGACACGGGAGATAACTTTACAACCTTAACGGGATTAAGATGTGGACATTCCCGTGATATCTTACCGCCCTTCGTCACTGCTACGGCAAACGCCAGACAGGATGGAAGAAGACATTTGCCGCAATTAGTCTTAGGGCCGCGGAAAAAATAAATTATCCCATCTTGCTTGTCTTTTTAGCCGTCTTCTTTACCCAGGCAACAGTTACATAGTAATACTATGCGCCTATTGCCTGGGTAAAGAAGATGACTAAAAATTCTGCGCAATTTTGGGACATTTATTATTTTCCGCGGCCCTTAGGTAGTATTTTATAAACTCTCAAAGGTGATACTTCTTTTCCTGACATCACATACCGTAATAAATCTTATTATTACATCAAAATACAAAAAAATACTTCCTAAGCTCAATACAATTTACTCAAGATTACTATAACCAACGAGAAAAATAGGCTCCCCTATTCTTAATCCTAAAGCAAAATAATTTGTTATCACAAATTCATATAAACAAATTTTTAAAGACACATCCCATCAGTATCTTTGACAAACACCGCTCCATGTTTTTTAGCATATTTACGTGCAGCACTATCCATTTTAGATTTTCTCATATATGCCTCTCGCAAGTCTGCACCGTCAATAATCGCTCCTCTGATATTTGAACTTTGCATCCTAGCCCGTTGTAAATTGGCATTTGTCAAATCCGCCTTTTTAAAAATTGCTCCTCTTAAACGGGCACCTTCCAGGTTAGCCTCTAGCAAATTCGCTCCTGTGAAATCTGCTTTTTTCAAAAAAGCTCTACCAAAATTTGCTTTTACAAAATTCCCATATGAGAAATCCCCTTTTGAAAGCTGAGCCTCATAAAAATTTGCCCCAGACAAATCAGCAGAAGAAAAAACCGCTTCAGAACCAATAACACCTCTTAAATCAGCATTCTTCAAGTTTGCTCCTTTAAAATTAGAACCACTGATAATAGCTTTTTCAAGAGATGCTCCTTCAAGATTTGCCCCACTAAGATCACATTTTTCACATTGTTTCGTACTTATTAACTTGTTTAAATCATCTTTATCATAGGCAACAACCGGAAAACAAAACAATTGGGCCATTAAAAGACCCGACAAGCTGCTTACAATTACCTTCTTCATTATAACACCTTATAGTCGTTCCCATGAAATTAATTAAGAAACAAGAGCAGCGAATATATATCTGTAAACATTGAGTAGTTCGAAGGGTCGGAGTAAACAATCGATCTTAATGTAACTTCGCCCAATAATAACAACATGCAATAGAGGAAAATCCAAATTACCTCCTCACCCCTCATTAATATAAAACTTAATGCATACAGTAACTGTCCCCACCCTTACCGGACACCCAAAAGAAATTGCAGTCGCTGAGTTACGGGAAAACTACCGCCTACCTGCACCTACTATACATTTTTTATATAAACAATCAAGCACCTATCAAAATTAACCCAAAGTCAAATATTGTGATGGCACATGTTCGGTTAGCCAAACCCCATTACGAGACAAATAAAACAGATGACCTGCAGCGACCATATGCCTAGCAGCGACAGACAAGACCACCGGCTTACCATGTCGACGCCCCACCTCCCTAGCTTGGGCGACATTGCTAGATAAGTGGACATGATGTCGCTCTTGGGCTAGCAATCCCTGTTCCATAATCCCAGCGAGGAATCTGATTGCTGTTCCGTGAAACAAAATACTAGGAGGGTTTTGCGATTCAAGCTGCAAATCAACAACCACCGAATGGCCCTGATTAGCACGTATTTTTGAGTGGTCCCCATTCAAACAAAATCGCTGTTTATCATTGTCTACAACCACACGCTCAATGAGATCCCGATCAAGCCCATACCCATGTCGTTGAGCCTTGAATATAAGTTCATCCACTACAGCCCATCCCGCTTCATCAAGAGAAAGTTCTATGACCTCTGGTTTATGACGCAGGATATAGCTAAGAAACTTACTTGCGTTAAAATTTTTCTTTTTCATTTGATATATAATAATAATTATTGCACATTCAATGCATTATAAACGATGAGGTATAAGGTTTTCCAAAAACTTACACTGGATTTGTTAATTATGCTCAGTAAGATACGACAACGGACTATTATCGCAATGCAATCAAAATAACGAAAAAGAATACGACTATAAAGGCAAACAGGTACGCAACAGACTCTGAGATGGGATATTTTTTCGCAAGAGCGACATTCATTCAAGAAAATATTTATCTCAGGCCTATCTATGAAATTAATCCTGAAAAAGACTATCGACCGATCACAATTTACGAAACACCAAATACTGCGCAGTTCCGGAAGGTTGACGTCTTAAAAAGCGCCACTCTAAAGAACTCAATCCCTTAATTATACTATCCATTAACAATGCCATCGGCTTGATAAGCAACACGGCTAACTGTTTAAATAAGTTTCTTTTTTTACCCAAATCAAGCGTTTTTCTTGATATAAGCAGATAAAATCCTAACAATATTATTCTGGTCAGCTCCAAACGAACTTTCGCCAATTTCCCAATAGCAGGTTTTCCGGAAAACATATTATTAATATAAGCAGGACCTGTTCCTCTGCACAACCAATCTACAGTTCCAAAGAAATGTCCTGAGAAAAACGTGGTAATAGATTTAAGCCCATTTTTCTCAAAAATGGCTACTGTTTCATTACTTGTAACTCTTCTAACATGTCCATCCTCCGTTTCAAAAAATAAAACGGTCCGCCCATCCTCTGCGGGAAGTCTGCTACCGACCATAAGGCTCATTATTTGTTCAAGAAAAGATCCTTTATTCCCACAAGGAAAGATAATGACGGCATATCCACCGGGCATTAACATGCGGGCAATATCTTGAATACTCGTTTCTAAATCACTTACATGCTCAAGAACATGATAAGAAAATACTAAATCAAATTGAGCATCTAAAAATGGCGCCTTTAAACCATTAAAACTCTCCAGACGATAATCTGGATACTTACTCTTTGCTTTTTTAATGGCGGTCTTGGATATATCAACTCCATGTATCAACGCACCCGGAAACACTCCTGACAAAAGATTAAACCAGGCACCAACTCCGCATCCGTAGTCCAAAATTGACTGTGGCCGAACCTGAACACTACTTAAGGTATTCAAAACCTGCTGCGTAGTAAGACCACTATGTGCCCATACACTATATGCATCCGTATCCATATAATTTCCGGTATATCGTAGGTCATACAATTCACCTACCCCCCTGGAATCTTGGTTACGTTTACACATAATGACCCTCTAGCAATGGTGTCTCATCACCTATAATATCGAAGTAAATAACTACTGAACCTGTATCATTAAACGGTAACAAATAAATACCAAGGCAACAACAATACTTTTTCTTCTCCCTACTAAGCATAACTAACTCTAGTTGCAACAGATAAATATTTATATTGCCCCTAAAAAAAAAATCAATGCCTTAAATATTGACCTTCTGCAAACAAATACAAAAAGAAATATATTTGATTCCAAATCAACATTGCAGTAATAATAAATATGGATTCATTATACCTTTCAGATTGGATAAGAAAATCAATAGTTGCATAATTATTTATTGTAATAAATCAACAAATAGAACAAAATACAATTCAGCTCAGCTCACTATAAATCCCAGGGCAATTGCATCAAAATTATTTGGATTTAAATAATTTACTGTCGTACGCTGCAAAATAATAATATATGAATAGTCCAAAATTAAAATTCACGAATTAGAGATGGACTATGAAAAATGAAAATA
>JAOTSI010000351.1 GCA_029865005.1 Desulfobulbaceae bacterium | reverse complement strand
GAATGACATCCAGCTTATGAGGGGCATCAACGCCCGTGACTTCTGTCCCGGATAGTTTGGCAAGCTGAATTGCGAATGTACCCACACCTCCACCAGCTCCATTAATCAACACCTTCTGTCCCGGAAGAATTTGTCCTGCTTTGCGAAGTCCTTGCAAGGCTAAGACACCTGCTTGAGGTACGGCGGCAGCTTCCTCAAAAGTCAAATTTGCAGGCTTCAGTTCCAGAGCAGTTTCATTTGCACAGGCATATTCAGCAAAACCACCCCAGTTATCCCAGAGATCCCCAAATACCTTATCTCCTGGTTGGAATCGTTTTACGTCCCTACCAACTGCCTCGATCGTCCCCGCTATGTCAGAACCGAGTATCTGCTTCCCTGGCTTTGGCTTTAGCAGTCCATACATGAGGCGGTTTATAAACGGAATCCCGTTCATAAACTCCCAGTCCCATGAATTGATAGATGATGCGTGAACTCTTATCAGTAATTCATCGTCCTTCGGTGTAGGTTTTGGGACCTCTTTTAGTTCAAGACCGTCCGGCGGCCCGTATTTTGTGAATTCAATTGCTTTCATGAGGATTCTCTATGGATATTCTTCTTAACTAGAGTCGGTTCCTTGTGGGATTTATAGTCTTGGTCGGCTTTGGATCCGTTAGCTGATTATGTTGAAACGCATAACATGGAAGTGCGCGGCGCGGCCGTGGCCACTCCCGTTTGGAACAGATAATTTCCAGTACCTTGCCACAGGTCTTGTAACTAGCTGATTTAATATACCTCGAGGTAGAAAGTGGTCACAGGTGCCTCATCTTCATGGGGTTGCCGCTGCCCGCATAGATGGGCTATAGCGAGCAGCGGCAATTACATAAATCTGAGGCACCTATGACCATATACAATTTCCGCGCCCGCGTCGCTGTCTGGTTGCCGCTTTTGCATGGTGGTTTGTTTATGCACCATTTTGGCCTTAAAATCGAAAACCAGCTCTTGTGATATCAGGCAGTTGTAGATTGTGCTGGTCAGCTTTACCGTAAAGTAGCAGAGGGTTAGCGTGGTTCGACCCCCGTTTACTTAAATCCGTAAAAACCAGTGTGAAGAAGGTTTGCTATACCAGTTTCATACCTGATTTTTTTATAGCTGCAACTCCGCCCTGCAGGTTTTTCGTAGTTGAAATGCCCATCAAATCAAGGGTAATCTGAGCTTCGTATGATCGAACCCCCGAATTACAGATCAAAACTAAATTTTTATCACGCGGGACCTCATCTATTCGGTCACGGAGTTCGTCCTGGGGGATATTGAGCCAGAGGCCGGGATAAGCTTCAACAAATGGTTTTGCATTCGCCGGGCCACGCACGTCGAGAAAGAGGTAATTTTGATCTGCGGGGCCCCCGAAAACAGCTTCAAACTGGTCAATATCCATGACCCGATTTTTACCTGCTATAATATTTTCGGCTGTATTGCCCAGGGCATTGACGATATCCATTGCTGCTGAGAATGGAGGTGCATAGGCAAGTTCAAGATTGCTGATGTCTTTGATGAACGTTTTTCGCTGCAATAGAGTTCCAATTGCATTTATTCGGGCGGAGAGCGCGTCGCCGTTTCCTGAAATCCCCTGCACACCAAATACTCTGCCGCTTTCTTTCTCGACTACCATTTCCAGGTACATAAGGTCCATGCCGGGGAAAAAGTGAGCCCGATCACCCTGAACGACAAAGGTTGAAAAAACGTCATATCCTGCTCGCTGTGCTTGGTCGAGACTGATGCCGGTTGCGGCAATCGCCAGATCAAACATTTTCAAAATAAAAGTTGTGACCACCCCTGGAAACTCCTCTGTTGCGCCCAGGACATTACTACCGATCATGCGACCATGTCGGTTTGCCAGTGAGCCGGAAGGAAAATAAACCGGCTTCCCCGTCACTAGATGGAGATTTTCAATACAGTCTCCACCGGCGTATATGTTTGAATCAGTGGTTTGAAACTGTTTATTAACTTTTATTGCGCCGTTTTTTGAGATGGAAAGGTCGGCATCTTTTGCCAACTGTGTATTGGGCCTGACACCGACAGCCATTACTACCAGATCAGCATCGATGGTTCGTTTATCGGTTTTGATCCATTCCACCTGGCCTTCACCACCAAATTCCTGGACGCATTCCTTGAGAAAAACTTTTTCAACGTTTTTTTCAATAAGGTGTTGTTTGACCATTTTTGACATGTTTGGGCTGATTGAACCGGGCAGTAACTGTTCCTGTACTTCAATTAAGGTAGTATCAAGTCCCCAGAGGTCGCTAAACGCTTCAACCATTTCCAGGCCAATGGCCCCAGCGCCGATTACCACCGGTTTGCTCACCTTTCCCTTGGCGATTAATTCCCTAATATGGGTGGCATCATGAATATTGGCGACTGTAAAGACATTCTTAAGGGTTGATCCTGGAATAGTTAGTCGGTTAGGTGTACTGCCGGTTGCAAGTACTAACTTGTCGTAGGGTAGTTCTCTTTCCTGTTCAGTGTCAAGGTTGCGGATTAGTACAGTTTTTTGTTTGCGATTGATTGAGACTGCTTCAGTTCGAGTTAGTACCTCTACGTCCTTTGCTTTATTAAAAAATTTTTCATCACGGACCATATGAAAACTTGTTGTCTGTAACTGGGTAGCTTCGCTCACATCTCCGGAAATGAAATAGGGAATACCGCAGCCACCATAGGATACTATCGAATCCCGATCGATCATAGTTACGTTGATCTCGGGGTTTAATCGTTTTATACGACAAGCTGTTTTAGGACCAAGAGCCACGGCTCCAATAATAACTACGTTCATAAAAGATTCCTCCGGTTATTAATTCAAAAACTTTAAAGTAATTGTTGATCCTATAACGCCCTTGGCCACCTTGGATACAGTATGTAATAAAACGATACTGGAAGAGAGCTTTTACCGTGTGGTGTGCGAAATGTTGTTGTAAGGGTAATTGCTTGTAATTGGTCACAGTCATCTCATCTTTATGCGGTAGCCCCTACCCGCATAGATGGGCTATAGCGAGCAGCGGCAATTGCATAAATCTGAGTCACCTGTGACCAATTACTATCTCGCGCTGTATTAAATCAGTTAGTTATAAACCCTGTGACCAGGTGCAATGGCTTTGTTCTATCTATATTTTTGTTTTAGATCCCAAAAAAGTAAATATTGAGTCTTAAAAGGCATGTTTTTGTCGATTAATTGGTATGTTTTAAAGGCTTATTTATCGTGGCCCGACCCCAGTGTATACAGTGTAGTTATTCACTAAATACAGTGAGGAGTCTATTGGAAGGTTAGATTTTTAAACATTGCCTGAAACAGAATTAATAATTAGTATTGGATACCAGTGAAAGTTCTTGTATCTAGAAAATCTCAATACCAACTCTCTTTTCATAGTTTAATATTATAGAATATGATGGTGTCAGAAGTCCCAAAATTGCACTTTCACTAATTTTATATTTCATCACTGTATATTACAGATTCATGCCACGATAGGTAATTGGCTAATGAAATTTTTGCATGTGGTGCTAATAATGACAAGGTAGAATAAAAATGCGAGTAACAAAAGCAAAAATATTTGCCACCCTGCCATTGAGATTTTTTGTCTACCTCTGCCTTTCCCTGTCCATTATTTTCCTTTCAGGGTTCCTTGAAACCACCAAAATTATACATTCATCAAACGAAGCGCTATTTTTCAAACGACATAATAAACCTCCAAAAAAGCTTTCCGTTCAAAAGTACAAGCAATTGTGTGACAGCAATGCCGTTCAGGCAGATGATGATGTAAAAAGACTTCACATAAATCGCCTGGAGAGCACTCCTCTAATCCCGGTCACCCGCATGGACTGGGGGAGAATACGGGAAGAGTTGTTTATGGGCAGACATGAAAAACTGTGTTTTATGAAAAATGATGTTGTTTATGCTGTCAAGGTAGAAGAATCCTCCGAGTTAATGATTAAAGTGACACTGCAAAAGGTGGGATCGACCAGCATGCCAAAAAAATATCCTATGGTTGGAATAAACGACCTGGCCTTGCACCATGAAATTAAATCATTCTTGTTTGAAATCGATCAACTCTCAGACAGGGACAGTAGTTTTCGATTGCGCAATAAACCTGTCAATATTGGACTTCAAGATTGGAAACTATTTACAGATTCCATGCAAGACTTAGACTACATGGCAACTATCTTTATCTTCGACAACCACCTCTACTCTGCAAAAGTCAAATCAGATTATCAACAGCTTGATGAAGAAATACCAGGACTCAAAAAACAATATATGATCACAGGAATTATCCTCCTGGTTGTTGGACTGCTCCTCATGTCTAAGCTTTATCGATCAGTTAATGGAATAAAATTATTAGCCAATCAAATGGTCTCAGTTATGGACCTTATCGTTATTATTATTCTTGTAGTCCTAGGATTCATGGGTATGGACTATTTACTTGCAGAAAGATACGGTACTACTTCAATCCTTGGACAGGAGGGACTCCTTGGCGTTTTTTGTTATGTTCCGATTCTCCTTATCATGCCGATTGTTGTCTCCTGGAAGTCAGCGAGAGGTATCTTAATAAATGAACATGGAATCCTTAACTCGGACTTAATTTTTCAAACGTTTATGTCTTGGGATGAACTTAGTAGGATGGAACTCATGGATGATGTAGAATTTTCCGGTCGGCGCCGTTCTTATAAAGTCCTTTTCCTCCATACAATTGATGAGAATGCAATCACGATTTCGGGAAATATAGGTTTAAAGGTAAAAAGAAAAATAAAAACACTTCTTTTGAAACATGTGCCTGGAAATAAAAAACATGAAATGGAAATCCACCTGAGCTCATTATAATGCATTTTTTTAA
>JAOTSI010000350.1 GCA_029865005.1 Desulfobulbaceae bacterium | reverse complement strand
ATGGGACCTCCAGCTGAAAGATTATACGCTGTTGAGCCGGTGGGGGTGGAAATGATTAAGCCGTCTGCTTTATAGGTGGAGATATATTCTCGATCGGCCCAACAGCTCAGGCGGACCACTCGTTCCATCGCCCCCTTGGCGATGACCACTTCGTTGAGGATGAAACAGGGTGATTTTTTTTCTTCCCCAGAACCACTTATTAAATGTGCCTTGAGCATCATACGTTTTTCCACATGGACGGTGGAATGGAGGATGGTTTCAAGGGCTGAATACATTTCGTTTACTCCCACTTCGGTGAGAAAGCCTAAATTGCCGCAATTGATTCCCACCACGGGGATGTCATATTGACTGGCTTGGTCGGCTACATGGAGTAATGTTCCATCCCCCCCTAAAATAACCAGCATATCCATTTCAGGGTCGATGTGGTCAAGTTCTGCTTTTATTTTGGATCTTTTGAACCACTGAACGAGTTCTTCACCTTTATGACGAACTTTAGGGGAGTTGTGCTTGGTGATGATTCCAACGAAACGGATGTTCATTTTCCCAGTTCCTTAGAGCGATGAGTGGCTTCTTCAATGGCGGACATGATTGTTCCCCGAATCCCAGCCTTTTCCAGAACCTGCAGGCCAGCAATGGTGGTGCCACCAGGTGAGGTGACCTTGCCTTTGAGTACCGCTGCTGGTTCTCCGCTTTCAATGCCTAATTTGGCTGAGCCGAAGACTGTATGTAGGGCTAGTTTTTCAGCAATGGGGCGGGGAATACCGGCAAGGACGCCGCCATCAATCATCGCTTCGATAAAGGTGAAAACGTAACCTGGACCGGAGCCACTCAGGCCGGTGACAGCGTCGAGTAGGTTCTCGGCAACTTCCACGCATTCTCCTACGGCAGAGAAAATATGCAGGGCTGCATTCATGTCTTTTTTGTGAACCGAATTGTTACCACTTAATGCCGATATCCCGGCGAGTACCAGAGCAGGAGTGTTGGGCATAACACGGATAATAGGTATGCCTGGAGAGAGACCGTCTTCCAGGGCTGAGAGTGTTATTCCTGCAGCTATGGAGATTACCAGGTGCTCCTTGGTGAGAATGTCTTTGTAACTATCCAAAACTAAGGGCATAATCTGTGGTTTAACAGCGAGGATGATTATGGATGCAAAGGAGCATGCTTCTCCGGGGTCAGCGGTAGTATTAATATTATAAGTGCTATGCATGTGCTCCCGACGATGGGAGTCCGGTTCTGCTATTATGATGTCCGATGGGGTAAGTACTCCCCCAGAAATCATTCCTCGTACTAAGGCTTCTCCCATCTGGCCACCGCCGACAAGGCCTATTTTATTAATGTCTCGCATGTATCAACCTGTAATTATATTGATTTATTCTATTCGGCTTTCCTTCCGTTAGCCTGCTAAGTACGTTGTTTCAAAATAGAGTCTATTGAGAGATGGATACCTTAGCAACTTTTACCAAAAAATAAAAAAAAAAACCGTCGACCAATGGCCGACGGTTAAATAATAAGTTTATAGAATTTGTATTAGGCTACACAAGGGGATGAAGGTGGGAGTGCTGGACCTGACGATTGATTTTTTGGAAGTAATGGTCCGAAATGTTGTTTAGCTGCTTTTTTTGTATTTTTAATGGTTTGTTGGATTATTGATTGACCACGTTTTTTGAAGCCGACAAATTCCCAAGCCTCGGGGGTGGCAACGATTTTTTTCATTAGTCCTAGGTGAAGAGCATGTCCAGAGCGATTAGCAATAACATGTCCTTGCACAGGGCAGCCCATGAGGGCTAAGTCGCCAATTAGATCCAAGACTTTGTGACGTATAAATTCATCGTCAAAGCGAAGGCCGCTTTCGTTAAGCACCGAGCGACGGTCCCAGTGAATTGCAATTACATTGTCCAGGGTGCCGCCAAGGGCTAACCCATTGGCCCAGAGGTGTTCTACTTGCTCGACAAAGCCAAAGGTTCTGGCTCTGGCAATTTCTTTCACAAAGCGTTCCGACGTAACATCTACACTGTAGGATTGCTTAGAGATAATCCCCCCATCAAAGTCGATATAACCGGTAACCTTGAATCCATCATAGGGCTCGATGCGAATGGTCTTGTCTCCGTCAACAAATTCTATCGGTTTAGTGATGCGTATAATTTTACGAAGTGCTTTTTGTTGCTTGCGGCCGCCTTTTTTAAGAAGATGAACGAATGGTCCTGCGCTTCCGTCCATGATGGGTACTTCATGGGAATCAACTTCAATAAGGGCGTTGTCTATTCCAGCACCTTGCAGGGCCGCCATTAGGTGCTCGGTTGTGGAAATAGTGGTAGAGCCTTCGCCGATAGTGGTCGCCAGTTGAGTATCTACAACCTGTTCAAAGTTAGCGGCAATATCGGGGCGGCTGGTAATATCGGAACGTACAAAACGAATACCGCTATTGGCAGGGCCGGGCTTTATCGTCAGGTTAACCATGCTGCCGGTATGAAGACCAATGCCACGGCAACTGACCGTATTTCTAATTGTATATTGATATGGTTCAATGGGTGTCATTTGAAATGATTAGTCCATAATGTGGTTGTTGATAATAGTTGCTTGCCAAACACATTGGATAGTCATGCAAAAAATAGGCCAACAAGTGTTTTGTTTGCCTAGCTTCCCTGTTTTCTTTATAGCCCAATTAAATTGGGGTGATAGGTTCTGGGGTTGTGTGTTGGTAATGATAATGATTTTTAGGACACTGTGTAGAAAAAAACACATCATAAAAGATAATCCTTATGTGTGGTTTTTTTTACACACCTCTTTTGCTTCTGTGCAGACCAGTGGTTAATCAGTCTAGTCAAATTAGCTGGACCGGGGAACCGTATATTCTGTGGTTAGGTGGTTTTTGGTAATGCCATAGTTTCATATGATTAATTAAGGGGATGCGGTTGTTGGTTGATGTTAAGAATAACCACTGATCAGTATAGTCCGGTGAAAAAATAATAAGGTTTGGTTTGAAAAGTTATATTTTTAAGTTCACAACTTCGGCTTAAATGGTATTTTAAGAAAAACAAAGTCCTATCAGCTTGATAATAATATTTAATCATCCAGCTTTGTTTATTAGAGCTATACAATTTAAACACTATAATAAAATTTATGAATATATTCTTTAAGGAGGGATAAATGCAAAAAATAACTTTTTTTAAGTCGGCTGTGTGTCCGCGTTGCTATGTGGCGTGGCGTGAACTTAAGAAACTTGGGGAAGAATTCCCAGGTTTGGAAGTTGAGGAGATAGATGTGTTGTCCCATCCTATAGAATCGGCAAAAAGAGGTATATATTTTGTTCCGGCTCTTCAAGTGGGATCGCGCACTCTTACCATGATATTCCCTAGAGCTTCGATTATTCGTGAATTTGTTTTAAAAGATTCTGATATTAGATAGGTGCTAATTAGTAGATAAAATATTTATGATCCCAGTTGCTTAATCTTTATTCGGTTGTCTGCTGTCAGTAGAGGTGGGTTTAGGGCGAGTAGGGGGTAACTGTACGAGCCTGGGGCATCTGTGGTCCACTTGCAATCTTGCGAGGTATTAAAGTAGCTGGTTGTAAACTTTGACCAGCTACGAAATTTTTTGTTATTTATTATATAGAATAATGGTCTCGGATAAAATAAATTATCCTGTTCTAGAATCTTAATTTATTTCCCGTGACCCTTAATTTAACAAAGTTTAATTTACCATGTGAGGGTAAAAGGTCGTAGGAGTATTGTTATATATTGTTTTACTGCTTGTTATGCCCTGCGCTGTATGGGCTGAGGCGATTGGGTGAAGATGATGTGCCGGTGATCACATATAAATTTTAAAGTTTTACTTAGTGGTTTGTGTGAGAGGGGTGTTTTTATTACTTCTTGATAATATAACTCTTTTAGCTTATTATTAGAGAATGCTACAAGAATAATCAGAATGGGAAGAGAGAATGACTAAAACCACTTTAATTGTCCTCGTTATTTTATTATTTCTTGCCGGATTTATCATTGTACCGTTTTTGTTGTCAGGTGATGACAGCAGCGCGGCCGGTTATGAAAATGAAAATGGTAGTGAATTTGATTATGACTCTCATCATACGTCTAGAAGTGCTCGTTCCCGTGGTGGTTCCCGTAGCTTCCGTAGCGGTAAATAAAGTTCAATGGATAGGTTAAACGAGAAGATGAGCGGGCCGCGGATCGCGGTACTTCAGCTCTCTGTTCTTTTTGTCGCGCTTTGCGGTATTGTTTATGAACTTCTTATTGCCACTATATCCTCATATTTGCTTGGAGACAGTGTGCGGCAATTCTCTATTACCATAGGTCTTTTTATGGCCGCTATGGGGTTGGGGGCCTATTTAACCAAGTTTGTAGAACGTAACCTCATTTCACTCTTTGTTGCTGTGGAAATTGTTATAGCCCTGGTTGGTGGACTTTCTGGTATTATACTTTTTACCATTTATCCGCATACTATTTACTATGGGCCGACCATGTATGGACTTATTGTTGTTATAGGGATCCTGGTTGGCATGGAAATCCCTATTTTAACAAGGATTCTTTGTGATGAGCGTGGGCTTAAGCAATCAATAGCCGATGTACTGTCCTTGGATTATACTGGAGCCCTTATTGGTTCAGTCTCCTTTCCCCTTTTACTCTTGCCTTTTCTTGGATTATTCAGAGCCTCTTTTTTAATTGGCCTGACCAATGGTCTAGTTGCTGCGCTCAACATATATCTTTTTCGTAAAAGTATTAAATACCCAAGAGCATATTGGGCCACTACCCTCTCGGTTATCTTTTTACTTTGTCTTGGTTTGATCACCCATGAGTCAATAAGTTCTTTTGCCGAAAGTCGCCTTTATAGCGAAAAAATC
>JAOTSI010000057.1 GCA_029865005.1 Desulfobulbaceae bacterium | reverse complement strand
CTCGGTGAGATTTTTGTAGATATCACCATCCTCAATGCACACATGGTAACCATTGGACAGCTTGGCAAAAAGCTCCTTCATGGCTGCAGGAAAAGTTGGCTGATGATACTCAGACATTGGAGTTCTCCACAGTGAGTGACGGTCCTTGAATACGGTGGGTATCTGTTATATACGTCTGCCTCTTACCTCTCTCCACAGAAAGGCTTACCTCAAAAAATACAAGCTGCACAATATCAAGAATCTTATCGGTAGAATATTGAGGGAATTGCTCTATGGCCCAACTCATTAGGTCTTTGACGGGTAGGTCTTTCTTTAGTTGTTTGAGCACCATCTTGGTATTCAACGGCGGAATTTTCGAAACAGCACTCCGCTCTTCGGAAGTTGGCGTTGCAATTAGGGGTGCCGATCGTTCTTCAACCTCTTTCACCCCGAAATAATAAGTAAGCAGTGCACTATTTGGCGAAACCAGTGAAAGCCTCGGGCGACGATAGATCTGCAGGGCAGCGTATTTCTCGACAGCCTTAACCCTGCCCTTCCTAAGATCGTCAAGAACAACAGAGGCCCCTCTTGTCACTTTTGAGTTCAGTCTGGCCACTTCGTAAAGTGGTTTTAAGACATCACGGGCAATTTGAAAATTCCGCAAGATGTGGTAGCGCATGTCATTGAGCATCTGTCGAACATGGCTAATATTGGAAACCTCAGAGATCAACCCCCCTGCAGATTCCAGACTGCTAATGGCTTGATCCATACGCCGAATAGCACTATCGATGATGGAAACAAAGGCTCCGTGTATATCAATCATCTCTCCCATCGGGGTAATATACTGCTCCCAAGCATCGATAACATCCATATATCGCTGGCGAAGAGGTTTATTAGTTTGCTGCTTTTTAGCCTCGGCGACAATATTTCGTATTGCCTGAAGGTTATTATGTATCTGATGCTTGATGTCCTGGGTATGCTGCCAAAGTTTCTTTGCTCCACTGGTCATTGCGTGAACATCATGATCAATGGTGGCCTGCAGAAGGCGCTGGCTCAACTCATCCAAATGAGTGATGTGAGCCTTAATGCTCTCGGAGAGGCCAAGACGGTGTTCTTTGAGCAGTTGACTGATGATCGTCTCAGCAAGACCACCAAACTGATAAAGCGTTTCAGCAGAGAGAGGCTGTCCCAAAATACCAAGATCAAGTAACCGTTTAAACAGGGTATTGGTGTCAGTATTATTTCGGCATTTGTGAGCATCAATAAGCCGAAGTAAAATGACGGAATCAATGGGACCACCCTTACCGGTCTCAAAAAGCTCGACCATGAGCTTCCATTCCTTGGCTAGTAAGTTTAGGAAAGCTTTAGGTTCCATCTACAGGACTTTAATTTTCATTTTAGTTAATCTTTTTATGGGAACTTAAAAATGCAATAGGATCGACACTATTGCACTCAGGGTTTAATAAGCAATTTACCATATCAGATCACGGGGTTAATAACTAGCTAATTTAATACAGGGCAAATCTGTAAGTGGTCAAAGGTGCCTTAGGCTTATGCGATTGCTACTGCTCGCTATAACCTATTTATGTGGGCAGGGGCAACCACAAGAAGATAATGGTGGTTATGACCACTTACCTACCCATCAACTATCAACTGAACCCCATTCTTTTAACGCAATTTGCCAGAAGGCTTTGACTTTTAGATTAAGCATATTCTTTTTTACGGTACAAACACCGATGGTAAAAGGGGTTAGATGGGGTGTATTTTTTAAAATTTCGACCTTATCCTTTAAAGGGCTTTTTTCCAAGACCAGCTGGGGCACAACCCCTACCCCGCAACCCAGGCTAACCATAGCGATGATCGCCTCGTTGCCACCCACTCTGGCATATACCCTGGGGTGGATATGTTTTTGGCTAAACCAGCGATCAATGCGCTCTCGGCTAAGACCATGCTCGGCCATAACGATAGGGGTCTGCTGCCAGTCGATATTTTTGCCTCTATAGACCACGGTATCTTTAAAATCAAGGGGAGCGATAAATACCAAGGGGGTCTCTATGGTTTTCATGAATTCAAGTTGAGAGGGTAATTTTTCCGGCAAGGCGGCAATGGAAATATCAGCTTCATTATTCAAAAGCTTAGTCAGGGCTCGTGCTGCATCCCCGGTTTGCAGATTAATATGAACCTGGGGATAATCCCTACGAAACCGGCTCAAAATATCGGGCAGGATACTAAAGACCGCAGTTACCGAGCAATAGAGGGTAATATCGCCGCGCAACACTTCATCCTTGGCAAGATCATCCTGCAGCTCATCCCAGCGCATAAGCACATCATCAGCGTATTTCCTAAAGATTTCACCAGCCGGGGTCAAAGCAACCGAGCGATTGTCACGAACAAAAAGATTTTCACCAAGTTCTGCCTCCAAGCGCTGAATGGTGCGGGTCAGTGCAGAAGGGGTAATATTACATGCCCTACTCGTTCGACCAAAGTGAAGCGAACCTGCTAAATGCTTATAAAGTTTCAGAACATGAATATCCATAAAAATACAAAAAAATAGTGAGATAAATTAATATATGGTTACAATAGCCTCAGACCTAACCAGTATTGCATAATACGCAAAACAATATCGCAAACAATTCACTTTACGCAACAGAAAAAAGTGCTAAGGTGTTAATCATTACTATAAAACCATGTTGCATTACATAACTATATGAGGAGAAAGAAAATGGGCGAGAATTACTTTAATAGCTTACCGCTGCGTCTGCAGCTTGAAGAACTTGGTCAATGCCGGTTCATGGGTTCCGAAGAGTTTAACGGAGTTGAGGCCCTCAAAGGCAAGAAGATCGTCATTGTTGGTTGTGGAGCTCAAGGCTTGCACCAGGGATTGAACCTTAGAGACAGTGGCCTGGATGTATCCTACACCCTACGCGAGGCCGCCATCACCGAGAAACGCCAGTCCTGGAAAAACGCTACCGATAACGGTTTTACAGTAGGCACCTATGAAGAGCTTGTCCCAACTGCCGACCTGGTCATCAACCTGACCCCGGATAAGCAGCACACCAATGCGGTTTCTTCCTTCATGCCCCTGATGAAGCAAGGCGCTTGCCTCTCCTACTCCCATGGCTTCAACATTGTTGAAGAGGGCATGCAGATTCGCGAGGATCTTACTGTTATCATGGTTGCCCCCAAATCTCCCGGAACCGAGGTTCGCGAAGAGTACAAACGTGGTTTCGGCGTACCGACCCTAATTGCCGTTCACCGTCTCAACGACCCCAAAGGCGAAGGCTGGGACTTGGCCAGAGCCTACGCCAGCGGCACCGGCGGCGACCGGGCCGGCGTATTGGAATCCTCTTTTGTGGCCGAGGTCAAATCTGATCTGATGGGCGAGCAAACCATCCTCTGCGGCATGCTCCAGGCGGGTTCCCTACTTTGCTACGACAAGATGATCGAAAAAGGCATCGAGTCCAGCTATGCCTCTAAACTGATCCAATACGGCTGGGAAACCATCACCGAAGCCCTCAAGCACGGCGGCATCACCAATATGATGGATCGGTTGAGTAATCCTGCCAAAATCAAGGCCTACAACCTAGCCGAAGAGATGAAAGACATTCTGCGTCCACTTTTCCATAAACATATGGACGACATCATGAGCGGTTACTTTTCCCGCACCATGATGGAAGACTGGGCCAATGACGATAAAAACCTCCTGGGCTGGCGCGCCGCTACGGGCGAAACCGCCTTTGAGAAATCAACCTCCACCGACGCTGAGATCTCTGAGCAAGAGTACTTTGACAACGGTATCCTGATGATCGCCATGGTCAAAGCCGGAGTAGAACTGGCCTTTGACACCATGGTTGCCGCCGGTATCAAGGAAGAATCAGCTTACTATGAGTCCTTGCACGAAGTACCTCTTATTGCCAACACCATTGCCCGCAAGAAACTCTACGAGATGAATGTAGTTATCTCCGACACCGCGGAATATGGCTGTTACCTCTTTGCCCATGCCGCAGGACCGATGCTTGCCGATTTCATGAAAAACATCGACGTGGATGTTATTGGTAAGGGTCTTGAGTCGCAAGGAAACGGAGTTGACAATGTCGAGTTAATCACGGTCAACGAAGGAATCCGTTATACCGGAGTCGAGATGATCGGCGAAGAGCTTCGCTCTTACATGGGAGCCATGAAACCCATCATCTAAGACTACGCTCCATAGTGTATAAAAAAAGGGAAGCCTGTTTGGGCTTCCCTTTTTTATTGGGTTCATCTTTATCACAGAAAACAGTAAAAATTGCATATAATGGGATGGGTTTTCCGAGTATCGTCAATAGCACGCCGCAAAGCAATACACACAGATTCATCACAGAGAAATGTTTGCCGCCGATAGGTCACCACTGTAAAAAATTAGATCCCACCATTAATGTCAGCCCGTCGGCAATTCGGCATAAGATTATTGCCCGTGTTTCATCATTGAAGCAGCGACGGTAGGGTGCGTTTTACGCACCATTAAAAGGACCGGTCACCCCGTGATCGGCATTATCATCCATTTTCGTTTATCCATGTGGTTCGAAAATGGTGCATAGAATGCACCCTACCCGGCTGATGAGCATTGGAGCGAGCCATTCAACCCAGGAGAGGGTTAAGCTAATAACCATTCATAACTTAACCCACCACCTTGTAATAATATTGCGCTGATCAGAACAAATTATATTTGGAGTAAAGGCACCACCCCGATGAGTAACACAGCAAATACACATAGACGAAAATTTATGACATAATGAAACTTATAATTTCCAAACCGGTTTTTTTCACTCCTCCTCCTTTAATGGGAGAAGGAAAGGAGGAGGGTTAATAACGTCAACAAATTTCCTTTAATGTACCAGATCTTAGGGCCGCGGAAAAAATAAATTATCCCATCTTGCTTGTCTTTTTAGCCGTCTTCTTTATCAAGGCAACAGTTCCATAGTAATACTATGCGCCTATTGCCTTGATAAAAAAGAAGACTAAAAATCCTGCGCAATTTTGGGATATTTATTATTTTCCGTGGCCCTAAGTTAATAGTTAAGGCTTGACCCCCTCTACACTTTTCCCCAAGATCGCAAATCATCTTATGTCACCTCCACTGACCGGCAGGGTGATAGTCTAAAAAAAATACTACAATTACCAACCCATACCAAAAACCCATAGTGGGATTTGTTTGGGTGCGCCGGTCTCGATATCATCGGCTACGATATAGGCATTGGCTTGGTTTTCGAGCTGCTGCCCGTTTTTTGCCGCTCCACCGATTTCAAAGATAAAGTGTTCATCCACTACAAAATCGCCTTTATTGTGGTAATGCACCTGATGGTTTTGGGTGAGTTGTGAGACGAAAAAAGTTTCCCGGATTGCGCCAATATTGGGTGATGCGCACAGAGCGTAGAATAAGTTTGAATTATTCAAAAGCAACTTGTCCGGTTTGTTTACTGTACGCATTCCCGTGCCGCCTCGCACACAGTGAATCAGTCCGCCGCTTTCCATATGCGCCAGGTACTTTGACAAAGTTGGCCATGATGCGCCGACAGCGCTGCTGAGTTTTGACTTATTCAATTCCACCGGTGGGGTACTACAAAGCATATATAAAATTTTTTTTAGCTTATCGAGCTTGCGCGGCTCGATATTATAGAGACCACAGAGATCTGACTCTATTGTAATGTTAATCACTTCAAGTAATTTTTGAGTATAGCTTTCAATTGATTCGCGGTAGAAGGGGTAGGCTCCGTATTGAAGATATTTCCGGAGATATTCGATTGGTCGTATCCGGGCGCAAACATCGGCCGAAATTGCCTGGTGGTCAGATACAATCTCCTCCAGGGAATAGGCGGGAAAATTCTGGCCGGTTTCGATCTCCATGAATTCTCGCAAGGAGATGACCGGTAGTTCATAGACCACTGCTCTTCGCGAAAGATCAGCAAGCTCATGTTCTATGCGAAGCGCGGAGGATCCGGAAAAAAATACCTGCAGGTCAAAAGTATCCCGAATTGCCTTGAGCGCCACGCCAAACCCTTTGGACTTATGCACTTCATCCACCAGCAGCAACTTGCCGCCTTCCTGATAAAATACCTGCGCCAAATCATAAAGGCTGACATCAACCATTGCTGGATGATCACAGGCAATATAGAGGATCTTTTCCTTGGGAATATCAACACCACGCCCATATTGCAACATAATGGTGGTTTTCCCACTGCCGCGAGCCCCTTTCACCCCGATTAAACGGTCGTTAAAATCTATCTTTCCATGCAGAAAACGGCGATACTCTGGTTGTGGTTGCGCTAGAATAAATGCGGAAGCCTGTCTAATAACGGGTGGTAACATATCAAAGCTCTCGGAAATGTATTTTAGAAGTTAGTTTATTATATCTAAAATACATTTTATAGCAAGGATGCTTCTTGTCTTAACCGCTGTTTAGAGCGACTCTGGAGCTTTGGGTGGATTAAGACGAAAACCGAATCGGTTCATTTATATTTATAATGCGCAGGGAAGGTTCTCTAACTACATCTTACCCGAGTATCTTACCAATGGAGGGTGCCACACCTACCGTACGAAAATTCAACGAAAGATGATCATTCTTACCAGCCACTAATTACTACACTAATTGCAATTTTCAATTAATGACCAATCCAGCTATGGGTTTATCCCCTAACCAAGGTTATTACCGCCAATCTGGATCCAGGATAAAGCTTTCACAGTTATTGGGATGGATGACCTTGGTTTCACATAGAGGGTAGTTTTTGGTAAAAGTCTTGGGTTAACTAACTTTAGTTTGAAAAATATTATGATATTTTTATTATACAAAATCAAAATATCATAATATTTTGATTTTATAGCCAGGCAAGCTCTATGATCATCAATTATGATGTACCATTGAGTGCACCGTGACAACAGAGAAATTCACTTACAAACCAGAATGTTTTCAGGTGATATTTATATGGACGGGGGGGGGTATTGCCCATTGCCGTCAGGCTAATTCTTACAACAGCTAGATATTGCAATGCAAAATAAGTTTGCATCTTGCTGTGCACTGTAGGGGCACCCCTCGTGGGTGCCCGCTGAGCTAATTGGAAGAATAGAAAATTATTATTTTTACATTAACTGTTAGCAATAAATAAATGCTAGTAGTTTAGGCTGATTAAGACGGGCACCCACAAGGGGTGCCCCTACAGTCCGTGGTAGACTACAAGCTTATTTTACAATGCAATACCACGGATGTTTCCGTCTTAGCCTGACGGCGATGGGGTATTGCCCATTGCCGTCAGGCTAAGACGGGAAACGAATAATATAACAATGTATTAATGGAATAAGGCGAGCCAGCAGAAGGGCGATCACAAGGATCGCCCCTACGCACGCCCGCAGCATTAGGGATATAAGATTAAATGATTAACGCATCAGCTCTTATGGAATTGCCGTTGCTCCACAGGTTTGGATTAAAAGGGGGATCCTTTTGACATCCCAAGGGTTTGCCTTAATCTAATACTATATTTTTTTGCTTTCAAGTCTTAGCCTGACGGCTATGAGACATTGCCGTCTGGCTAATGTTTTTTGCTTTGGTGCCTTATAATCCTATCTGGGCCAAGCCAACAACTTTAGCACCGAGTAAATGACGGAGCCAATAAATCAATTTGATCGCCTGCAACACCGCATTCTTCGAAAATATCCCGCCAATAGCGAACAATTTCGGAGCTTCGTCTTATAATTTCTTGCGCTTCCCTTTTTTGCAAACCAAATCGTTCAGCCTGGCTGAGTGCATTTTCCAAAATTGCTTCTCTGCCATATTCACCAATACCCATAGCCAGCCTAAAGTCAGTACTTACGCCTGGATGGGCGGGTGTCGGCACTATGTCATAGGCAGGTGAAAGGGTAATGGTTGCCTGGTCATATGATATCCGCAAGTTGATTGAAATGTGGTGGCTTGAGATCCGGTTCAGGATCCTCTGGAGATAACCGAAAATCAAGATTACCAACCCTTGTTGCATTTGAGGCTAAAATGAAATCCAGTTCGGATAAGGCTTCCGGTGGCACCTTTGCCTCTACGGCAATGATCAATCTGCCCCAATAATCTGGGGATGAATCCCGAAATGCCCCATAAATTCCTTTATTGCTAATGACCTCAATAGGGGGTCTACCGATAGGTAAAGCGATAGGATCAACCGGCAATGCATTATTCCGCTCTATGTATCTCCGTCCATAGGAAAAGTTTCCAATACCCGCATCAACATCATGGGTAAAGATACCCGCTGGAACAGCTATCGTTTCGTTGGGTAGATATATAAAAATACGGTGGTTATTTTCTGTGCCGTCATATAGTTAAAAATCTCCCTTTAAAGACCGTTTATTTACCGCTTGAAACATTCATGTTTCGTTGTGATAACCTCTATAATGGAAGTTAGCTTCAAGTCAAAAATCAAGGTCATCTTTGATTTTCGTAGAGCGTACCCTTTTAGGAAGAAGCTGCTGTTCCCTATAGAGCCCTATTTTATCCTGCTCCGGTAAAGCTATTTCCTTAAGTTGATTCTCAAGACCGAGCACCCAAAGGGCCGAGGTAAATACCGCAAGAGACACTCCAGGATCGCCATTTTCCAACCGGCCGAGTGTTTTCCTTGTTACAAACATTCGGGAGGCCATCTCTTCCATTGTGATAGCCCTTCTTTTCCGTGCTATTTTTATATGGCTCCCCAGTTGTGCTATGATTGCGAGAGCCTCTGGTGGCAGACTTTTTCGGATACGGTTCTTTTGAGTCATATATTACCCCTTAGATTAATTTAAGGGTTTTTTATAGCACAAAAGCAAGAGAATAAAAATCGCTTTCTACCAAGCCAGCCGGGAGAGGTAAACACAGCTAACCGAAAGAAAACAAAATTCATTCTCAACCGATTACTCATAGCATATGGCTTTAGATAAATCCGCTATTCAGCATAATTCCTTCTCAGTCCAGATGGTTATTTTTTCACATAATATTTTGATGATATCACTGATTCCAACCGATCAGGAAGGCTAGACAAAGACGGTTTCGATATCGGGAGTAAGCAGCTTGCATTGCCAGCTCAATGGCTACAAATTAAAAAATATTTGTCATTTAATTTATTTCTAATAATATAGACGGAAATGATTGTCGTGTTTGCAATGGTTAATTACGCAACGCTACGCAATAGATTCCAAACCCTCACCGCAAGGCCTTACTGTCAATCCAATGAAAACACATCACCCGTGCGGGTTCCAATCAAACGAATATATACGTTGCCTTTTAAGCTATTTAAGTATCCTGATCAGCGTGCTTTTGATAACGGCTTGCGAGCAGGGACCGTGGAACAATCCTTATCCCCCATCGGAGAGCGAGGCCAATATTTTATACACCTCGTTTTCCGGACGGCCCAAACATCTTGATCCGGCCCAGTCCTACAGCTCCAATGAAATTGCCTTTACCGGGCAAATCTACGAACCACCCCTACAGTATCATTATTTAAAACGCCCCTACGAGATTATCCCCCTGGCCGCCGCCCAGGTGCCCGAGGCGAGGTATTTTGACCACCAAGATAATGCACTAGTGGATGACGCTCCGGTTCAAGACATTGCCTACACCGTCTATACCATTGAGATAAAACAAAACATTCAGTATCAGCCCCACCCGGCCTTTGCCGTGGATAAGCATGGCAAGCCGCTCTACCTAGACCTAACGGCGGAAGATATCGATACCAAATCCAACCTTACCGATTTCCCCGAAACAGGGACCCGCGAGTTAATTGCCAATGATTTCGTCTATGAGATAAAGCGGTTAGCCCATCCCCGCCTCCATTGCCCCATATACGGTCTCATGACCGAGTATATCGTCGGTTTGCGGGAATTCGGCGAGCAATTACGGAGCGCCGATCAAGAATTGAGAAAACAAGCTGGCGAAGATTCATTTCTTGATCTGAATAATTACGAAATCAACGGGGTCGAGGTGCTTGACCGTTACACTTACCAAGTCAAGATCAAGGGCAAATATCCACAATTCCTCTACTGGCTCGCCATGCCCTTTTTTGCGCCGATCCCTCCAGAGGCCGATCGTTTTTATTCCCAACCGGGCATGGACAAAAAAAACATTACCTTGGACTGGTACCCCATCGGCACCGGCCCATATATGCTTACCGAAAATAATCCCAATCTTAAGATGGTGCTGGAGCGCAACCCCAAGTTTCACGGCGAGAAGTACCCCGGTGAAGGTGAACCTGGCGACCGGGAAGCAGGGTTTTTAGACGATGCGGGAAAGGAGCTACCCTTTATCGATAAAATCGTCCACAGCCTGGAAAAGGAGGACATCCCCTCCTGGAATAAATTTCTCCAGGGCTATTATGACGCCTCGGGAATTTCCTCGGACAGTTTTGATCAGGCAATCAACTTCAATGCTGCAGGCGAGGCCGGTTTAAGTGACACCATGGCTAACAAGGGCATTGACCTGGTCACCGCCGTGGGTACCTCGACCTTTTACATGGGCTTTAATATGGAGGATCCAATCATCGGTGGGGATTCGCCAAGCGCTACTAAACTGCGGCGGGCCATAGCTATTGCGGTGGATTTCGAGGAACGTATTTCCATATTCCTCAATGACCGGGGAATTGCCGCCCAAGGCCCCATCCCACCAGGGATCTTCGGCTATCGGGCCGGCAAGGAAGGGATCAACCCCTATATTTATGATTGGGTGGACGGCGGTCCCAAACGCAAACCCATCGAAAAAGCCAAGGAACTTCTCGCAGAAGCCGGATATCCCAATGGTCGCGACGTCCAGAACGGCAAACCACTGACCTTGTATTTCGACACCCCGGCATCCGGCCCCGATGCCAAGGCCCAGCTGGACTGGCTGCGCAAGCAATTTAAAAAACTCAATATCCAGCTGGTGATTCGATCCACCGACTATAACCGCTTTCAGGATAAGATGTTAAAAGGCACCGCCCAGATCTTTGAATGGGGCTGGAATGCAGACTACCCTGATCCTGAGAATTTTCTCTTTCTTCTCTACGGGCCCAATGCCAAAATAGGGAAAAACGGGGAAAACGCCGCCAACTACGCCAACAAGGAGTTTGACAAACTTTTTGAAATAATGAAAAATATGGGCAATGGACCCGAGCGACAAAAAATTATCGATCAGATGATGGAAATCGGACGCCATGACGGCCCATGGCTATGGGGGTTACATCCCAAGAACTTCTCACTTTATCATTCCTGGTATCATAATGCCAAACCAAACCTGATGGCCAATAACACTCTTAAATACAAACGGATCGACCCCGAGCTACGGGCCCAACTCAGGGAGCAGTGGAACCGACCCATTATCCGACCTATTTTACTGCTGCTCCTGGTCATGGTGGTGGGGATGATCCCCGCCATACTTTCCTATCGTCGCAAGAACTACTCCAAGGGAGTGAAAAACTGATGTTCGCCTATATTATCAGACGGATCCTTTATGCCATTCCCATCCTCCTCGGGGTGAATGTGATCACCTTTACCCTGTTTTTCGTGGTGAACAAACCCGATGACATGGCCCGCATGCACTTGGGGATGAAACACGTACAGCAAGCCGATATCGATAAGTGGAAGAGCAGTCACGGGTATGACAAACCTCTTTTTTATAACAGCTCCCCAGTTACGGGCGGCCATCTCACTGACACCATCTTTTTTAAAAAATCCATCCGCCTTTTTGTATTTGATTTCGGCAATGCCGATGACGGACGCAACATCGGCCACGATATTCGCCAACGCGTCCTGCCCAGCCTGGCCATAGCCATCCCCATCTTCATCATCGGTCTGCTGCTCAATATCACCCTGGCGCTGATCATCGCCTTTTTTCGCGCCACCTATGTTGATTACACCGGCATGATCCTCTGCGTGGTGCTCATGTCGATCTCAACCCTGTTTTACATCATCGGCGGCCAGTACCTGATCAGTAAAGTGTGGCATCTCGTGCCGATCTCCGGTTTCAGCACCCACATCAGCACCCTGAGCAAGTTTATTATTTTACCGGTGGTGGTCGGGGTGATCGGCGGCATCGGCTCCGGCACCCGTTGGTATCGCACTATTTTTCTGGAGGAAATCAGTAAGGATTATGTCCGCACGGTTCGGGCCAAGGGCATGCCCGAGCGGGTCGTCCTGTTCAGACATGTATTGCGCAATGCCTTGGTGCCCATTCTCACTGGAGTGGTGGTGGTCATTCCCCTGTTATTTATGGGTAGTTTGATTCTGGAATCCTTTTTTGGTATCCCTGGCTTGGGAAGTTACACCATTGATGCCATCGGGTCGCAAGATTTCGCCATTGTACGTTCCATGGTGTTTTTAGGCTCCGCACTCTACATCTTGGGCCTAATCCTCACCGATATTTCCTACACCATGGTGGATCCCCGTATTCGGTTGGGGGCGGAAGCCTCATGAGTAAACCATCATTAATTTTCGCCCTCTCTCTCCTCACTGTTCTCGCGGTGACCACTGGAGTGGCGACAAGCGAACATGTCAAATGGGTCTTTCTATGGACCGATATTCTTATCTACGTCCTGATCCTCGCAGTGGGCTCGTTCGCCATTCAAGTATGGCGTAAGGAACATTTACGCGCCCCCTGGCACCACGTCTCTCAGCGTCCCTTGGCCATGGCAGCGGCGGTGGTTCTGAGCATGTACATGATAATCGGGGTGTTGGATTCCATTCATTTTCGGGAACCCCTGGATAATCAAGCAGGACAAACCGAGATGCACTATTCCGGCGAGGTGGTCAGTCTCTTTGATAAACTGGCCGGACCACTAGGCAACCAAGGGGAAAAAACCTATTCAGCCCCATTTGCCAGCCATTTATTCACCAAGGAAACCATTGACTCCCCCCAAGGACCCATACGAGCTTATCCACGCTTGCAATACGGCGGACACCATCTGGCCGATCCAGACCGTGATTTCTGGCCCGACCTGATCAAAGGAGCGAGTTTATCATTCATATACAGCCTCATGTTTTGGCTGGTGCTCCTGGCCGCTGTGACCCACCTACTTGCTCGCCATTATGCAAAGGGCTTTGTCCCCATGCTGAGACAAATCGCCAGCGGAAAGACCAGCGTCCCTTTTCGCTCCCTATTCCTCACCTTCGGACTCATCTGTTATCTGACTGCGTTTATACTCATATTCGGTGACAAGTACCATATTCTCGGCACCGATAAGGTGGGCAATGACGTCTTGTTTTTCAGCCTAAAGAGTATCCGCACCGGCCTGGTGTTCGGTACCCTGACCACCCTTATCATGTTACCCTTTGCGGTGATGCTAGGAATCATGGCGGGCTATTTTCGCGGCTGGGTGGATGATGTCATCCAATATGTCTACACCACCTTGAGCTCCATTCCGGGAGTGCTGCTGATCGCGGCGGCTATTTTGTCGCTGCAGGTGTACATGGCCAATAACCCGGAGATGTTTGAAACGGTGACCGAGCGGGCTGATCTGCGCTTATTGTTTTTATGTATCATCCTGGGAATCACCAGCTGGACCGGTCTGTGTCGTCTGCTGCGCGCCGAGACCTTGAAAGTTTGCCGCCTCGATTATATCGAAGCGGCCTTATCCTTTGGCACCAGCCATTTTAAAATCATCACCCGCCACATTCTGCCCAATGTTATGCACATCATCCTGATTTCAATAGTTCTTGATTTCAGCGGCTTGGTGCTTGCAGAGGCGGTGCTCTCCTATGTGGGCGTGGGGGTTGACCCCATCACCACCAGCTGGGGCAATATGATTAACAGTGCGCGCTTGGAAATGGCTCGGGATCCCATGGTGTGGTGGTCTCTGGCCGCCGCTTTCATTTTTATGTTCACTTTGGTATTGGCGGCTAATCTATTCTCGGACGCAGTGCGTGATGCCTTCGACCCTCGCATTACCAGGGCCAAGCAATGATAAAGCAAGAACAACAGCTGGAAAAAATGGTTGAAAACGACGAGAAACAAGAGACCCCCTCAGCATCGCCACTATTGAGGGTCAAAGGCCTGAAAACCTGGTTTGAGACCACCGATCAAATCGTACGGGCCGTGGATGGGGTCGACTTCACCATTCATAAAGGTGAGACCTTTGCCCTACTGGGTGAATCCGGCTGCGGCAAATCCATGACTTCCTTGTCAGTAATGCGTCTGGTGCCGGAACCTGCTGGCTCCATTGTGGCTGGAGAGGTGGAGTTGCAAGGCCAGGACTTATTGCAGCTCACTGAACTGCAAATGCGCCAAGTACGCGGCAAACGCATTGGGATGATTTTTCAAGAGCCCATGACCAGTCTGAACCCGGTATTGACCATTGGTGGCCAAATCACCGAAACAGTCTTGCGGCATGGACGCGGCACAGAGCTCAATGCCAAGGAACGGGCCTTGGAGCTACTCGACGCGGTGGGTTTATCGGATCCTAAACGGTGCTACCATAAGTATCCCCATCAATTATCTGGAGGCATGAAACAACGGGTGATGATCGCCATCGCCCTGGCCGGTGACCCAGAACTGCTCATCGCTGACGAGCCAACCACCGCGCTGGACGTAACCATTCAGGCCCAAGTCCTGGA
>JAOTSI010000349.1 GCA_029865005.1 Desulfobulbaceae bacterium | reverse complement strand
CCGGAGAGGTAATCAACCCGGAAAGTAAAGGAGCCTTCGCCGAAATCGGCCCGCTGGAAGATGGCAATGCCGTTTTCATCGGTCTCGGCGTGGAGGCCGGTGTATTGATTTTGGTCATCAAATCCGTAGATTGGTACTTCACTCTGCTTAACCCCGGTAGAGGTGTAAACTTCCACGTAGACCTCAGGATTCATGGTGTAGTCGAACAGGGTGATGCGCTGGCCGTCGAGATAGGCGAACTCGCGTTGGATATTGCCTTCCTCGTCGGTTTCCACCAGCATATTGCCCGCCTGGTCATAGAGGGTCATGGTGGTTTGTTCGGCGGTGGTGCGGATGGTGCGCAGGCCGCGGGCGTCGTAGCCGTATTCTCCGAGGGTTTGGTCTTGTTGCGCTACGCTGAGCAAGCGGTTATCCGGGCTCCAGGAAAGAGACTGTTCGCCCTTGCTGAGTAGATTGCCGCCGTCGTCATAACTATAGTTAGTTGTTTCGTTATTGGTACTGAAGCTTGTGAGCCTGTTTGATTCCGGCTTGTAGCCGTAGGTGGTGGTTTGCTCGCCTGCGGTGGAGGACAAACGGTTGCCCACCGGGTCGTATTGGTAACTCAACTCGCCGTATTTCCCCACAGCATTGGTTAGGCGGCCCAGTTCATTATAGATGAAGCTTTGGGAACCGGCGGGTTCGAGATTATCGGTGATGGTTTTTATATTGCCGGTGGAGTAGTAGCCGTAGGTCCGGTTATAAAGATTTCCGGCCCTGGAGTCGGTCAGGCGGTAGAGTTGGTCGAATTCGTTGGTGATGGTCAGGCCGTTGCCCAGGGTCATGGGGAGTATAGGATGTCCACGAGGTTCCCTCAGTAGATTGTCATTTTAGCTTCTTCAGTAATAGATATGCACGACCAACGTAAGCTTCAATTATCAGTGCAAGTAGAAATATGATGGGGCAGTTTTCTTTTATTTTCCATGGGAAAAAGCTAGGATAAAAATAACTTACCCCTAAAAAAATAAAGCATAAATATATATATACTCTTGCACATTTTAGGAGATTAATGGCAGTTTTTGTTTCTTTATCAATTGACACAGTATTTACCAAGTATTAATTATCGAAATTTAAACCTTTAATTGTCACAACATTCAATTCTATTTGAAGTGCCACATGTTTGATAGTCTAGTTCACATCCAGTTAGTGCCACACCCCATGCCGCTATTATTTCGCCCATCAAAGCAACGTGTGCTGTTCGTAGAGCACCTTGTTCCATGGCATATAGGCCAAGTACACCAACTCTACATGATTTATAAGCAACATAATTACAATTTATCCTATACCATTCGCATTGTTTTAATGCCCAAGCCTCAGCTGTAGACAACCTTTTTCGTGCTGATTCATACCCTTCTTGCTCCATATCAAGCATTTTTATGTAAAGGTTGTTTGCTCGTTTCCGGCAATCTGTTCTCTCTTGTTCACAATCTCTACACTTCAACCCACTAGGATCAAGCCCATTAACCGAATCACTTCCAGCATACCCATACAAATTAATCCCCCCAGCCAGCCCAATAGGATCAGCAGAGACATACCGCCCCACCGCCGGATCATAATACCGGTGCCAGTTCTGATATAACCCACTCTCCCCATCAAAATATTGCCCAGGGAAGCGGAAGTTGTTGTCCAGGTCGTTGATGATGGTGTCGACTTGGCCGAAGGGTTTGAATTCGCCTTTCCAGACTATCGTTTGCTCTTGATCCACCAGGAGTTGGGCGGTGCCGAGGTGGTCGGAGAGGTAGTAGAAGGTACGGGCCTCGGTGTTGGGGGCTCCTGCGGGGGTGCTGCTGCTAAACAGGCCGAGGAAGGAGTCCAGGGAGGCGAGGCGGATTCGGTGTTCGGGTGGTTTTCCGTGTATTGTCCTTGGATTGGGGTTATTTGTCAAGCGTTTAGCTAGTTCGCTGAGGTTAAGTTCTACGGAAACCTGCATATATGGTTGGGTGTGGAGTACATCAGACCAGTATTTATCGCCTTTGTGGATGAAAAAGAGTTTATATGGTCCAGGGGGTAGCTCAAAAGATGCATTTCCTGAATTATCGGTGTTGGCGGTAACTCCGAGGAACTTAGGGCCGCGGAAAAAATTAATTATCCCATCTTGCTTGTCTTTTTAGCCGTCTTCTTTATCAAGACAATAGGAGCATAGTATTACTATGTAACTATTGCCTTGATAAAAAAGAAGACTAAAAATCCTGCGCAATTTTGGGATATTTATTATTTTCCGCGGCCCTTAACTTCCGGATCACATAGTTTAACGGTGGCTTTTTTGGCGTCCCGTCCCACGCGGGAGAGGTGAAGGTTCAGGGTGCCGTGGGGAATTGACAGGGTGGTGTCGAACCAGTCAAAGGGTTCGGAGAAGAACTCATTACCGAGATACTCCACTTTGGCCTTGTAGTTGTTGAGCGGTACCGTGAAGCGGGCGATTCTTGAAAAGGGCAAGTGAGGAAGGCATTAGAACAATAATCGCTTAGTTTGTTTTACTATGTCGGTATTTTTCAGCAGCAGCAATAAGGCCTTTGCTCCAAGCCGGAGTTCCGGGGGCGAGGACGTGGGTGTAGAGGGCGAGGACGTTGTTTTTGCATAAGCCGTCGCGTTTGTCCTGGAAGCCGGTGCCTCGTTTAATTTCTAGGGTCAGGTCTTCGCTTTTGCCTTCCCAATTGGTGATGGTGGAGTAACGGAATTCATGTCCTTTTATCTCCAAACCTATGGGGTAGAAGGGGTTTTCTTTGTCCACTATAAATGTTGAGTAACCGTGGGCCTGGGGTTTTTCGCTGATTCCGAAGGTTATAGGGAAAACATCGGTAAGAGGATATTCTTGATTGTCAATGACGATGGAGCGGCCAAGATAGATTAAGCCGCCGCATTCGGCATAGATGGGCAGGCCCTTGGCGGCATTTTGGCGGACCGACTGGCGAAAAGAGTTGTTTTCGGCCAGAGCTGCAGCACTGGTTTCGGGGAATCCTCCGCCTATGTAGAGTGCATCAAGGTCGTCGGGAAGTTGCGTGGCGTTTATGGCGTTGATGGTTACTAGTTCGGCTCCGCCATTACGGAGGGCTTCCAAATTTTCTTCATAGTAGAATTGAAAGGCCTGGTCGCGGATGATCCCAATTTTTACGGAAGAAGAGGCAGGTTTATTAATTATTGCCGAATCATATGCGGCTGGGGTAAGTGGTTTCATCAGGCGGTCGATGGCGTCGAGATCGAAATTATCTCGGGCCAAGGTTGCCAGCTCATCCATGGCGTTTTGGGTGCCGTCATATTCCTGGTGGGGGGTAACCCCAAGGTGGCGCATGGGGAAGATGTCTTTTTTCATTTTGGGTACAATACCTAGGACCGGCACACCCGTATACCGTTCTACCGCTTGCCTTATAATTGATTCATGGCGGGCGGTGGCTATTCGGTTGAGGATGACTCCGGCAATCGAGAGTCGCTTGTCCAGCTCCAAACAGCCTAGAACCATGGCTGCCACGGTCCGGGTAGTTTTGGTGCAGTTGACCACCAAGAGGACAGGGATATCCAGGCTGATTGCTAATTCGGCGGTGGAAAAGCCGCCTTCTGGATTCACTCCATCATAAAGGCCCCTGTTACCTTCTATCAAGGCATAATCATACCCTTCCAGGTGTGAATAAAAGGAGCGGGAGATAGCTTCCGGTTTCATCAGGTAGGGGTCAAGGTTATAGCAAGGGCTCCCGGAACCAGTAGTGAGCCAGCCCGCATCAATATAATCTGGTCCTTTTTTATAGGTGATGACTCGGTGGCCATTGCCGCAAAGAGCGCCGGTTAATCCCACCGAAACCACTGATTTACCAGACCCACCGCTTAAGCCGGCTATAACTAAACTTTTTGTTGGATTATTCATCACTGTCGCGCCCTGATTTTTCTAGTCCGTCGTGGCTTTCTTGGCCACATATTTGCCATACCTGTTGGTAGCTTTTGTTTAACAGTTCCTCTAGTTGTATGCGATATTCTTCTACTTGATCTGAGTCTATTTTCGGGGGTATAAAAAGAGGTTCGCCGTATTCTACATTAACCTTGCTAAAGGGTAGGGGGAGTAGCGTGCGGTCCCAGCTGTTGATAGCAACGGTCCGTTTTGCGGACCACACAACCGGTAAAATAGGACGTCCGGTTTTGGAGGCAAGTAGGATTACACCGGCTTGGGCTTTACGGGCTGGGCCTTGGGAACCATCAGCGACTAAACCGCCATTCCACCCCTGTTTAACGAGGCTAATGAGTTCGAGTAAGGCCCGCATGCCCCGGCGGTTTGCCGAGCCTCGGACTGCTTTTAATCCACGAATGGAGACAAGCTCAGCGATATAATCTCCGTCGTTACTCGTACTAACCATAACTGCGGCAGGAAATTGACGTAAGTGATGGAAAAGAAATATAATAGCATAGTGCCAGCTGGAGATGATAACCGGTTGATTTTTAAAACTGTGGGTTAAATGTTCCTGGCCGGTAATCACGGTTCGACAGGTGGCAAACCAGCAATAGGTTAATAAAAAAACAAATTTCGGTATTATTTGTATAAGAACGCGACGTCCAATATCAGCCAACGTATAGCTCCATTTTTTTTAACTCCTTGATGGTATCACGATATCCGGCGGCCTCTTCAAAAGCCAGTTCCTTGGCTGCCCGTTGCATCTCTTTTTCCAACCTGAGTATTTCGGCGTGGAGGTCTTTGACGTTATGATAAGGAATTTCAGGTTCGGCCGCAATCATGTTTGTTGTTTGTTCTTCATTTGTGGATATCGGATAGCCGGTACTTTTTAGATGCTGGCGTAGGGAATCTTTAATTGATGAACAAACAGTTTGAGGGGTAATACCATGTTTTTCATTAAATATAAATTGAATCTGAC
>JAOTSI010000348.1 GCA_029865005.1 Desulfobulbaceae bacterium | reverse complement strand
CTCTGGCGATAAGAACCCGCTGTCGTTGCCCGCCAGAGAGCTCGGCAAAGCCCCGTTTTTTGAAATCAGCCAGTTCTACCATCTCCAGAGCTTGGAGGGCCTTTTCCTTAAGCTTTTTAGAGTAGGGACCAAACTTTGAGCTGCTCACTAATCCCATGAGCACCACATCGAAGGCAGTTACCGGGAAGCGGGAATCGAAATTGAGGTGTTGCGGTACATAGCCAAGTCGGCCAGCAACCTGGGAGGGCGCTTCGCCGAAAACCTGAACTTCGCCGCTGTCCGGTCGTAATAACCCGAGTATAAGGCGTAGTAGGGTAGTTTTGCCACTGCCGTTGGGTCCTATGATCCCGATCATCTCCCGTTCATGGATTTTTAAGGTGACATCCTCAAGAACCGGTTGTTCGGTAAAGGAAAATTGGACGTTTTTAAACTCGATTACCGGTTTGCTGGTGTGTTGCATGTACGTGTGTTTTTAGTGATATCCGGGTTAACTATTTTTGAATTTTCTCATTATGGTCCTCTTTTTTCACATCAACCAGTGAAAAAGTAAGACGTTTACTGAGGATGTCAACCCGCTCTAGTCGGGCAGTGACGAGGTCGCCGAGTCGATATTGCTTTAAGGTCATATCGCCCACTAGTTTGTGTCCTTTGGCGTCATGAACATAGTAATCATCCCGTAGTTCCGTGACCGGTACCAAACCGCTGAGAGCAAAATCAGTCAGTTCAACAAAAAGGCCAAAGGAGCTGACTCCAGAGATTACGGCCGGGAATTCATCTCCCACTCGATCGCGTAGGAATAGGACGCTTAGCCGGGCCTGGACGTTACGCTCCACATCAATGGCTATTCGTTCCCGGGCAGAAAGGTACACTCCCGCATCGGTGAGGCTGGTTGCGGGATCCGGCAACATTGTATTCTCTTGATTGGTGAGCATGGTTTGGAGAACCCGATGAGCTACCAAGTCCGGATATCGACGGATGGGCGAGGTAAAATGGAGGTAATGACGGGCAGCTAAGCCGAAATGACCGATATTTTCCGGGGCGTAACGGGCTTGCTGCATGGTGCGGAGTAGGAGGTTATTAACCACATACTCAGCGGGTGAGTCTTTTTGCTTTTCTACTATATTAGCGAACCAAGCGGGCGAGTTGTCGGTTTTGGGAAGTTGTAGTCCCAGTGCCCCGGCTGTTTCGATAAATTGTTCCACTTTATTGGGATCGGGGTTTTCGTGAATACGGTAGAGCACGGAACGGTGGCTTTTGTCCAGGGTTTCAGCTACCGCTTCATTGGCGGCCAGCATGAATTCTTCTATGAGCAGATGGGCCTGGTTGCGCTCGGCTTTGCTGATGGAAGAGACCATATCATCTTTAAGTGCGATGATTGATTCAGGAATATTGAACCCGATGCTTCCTCTTTCAGTGCGTTGTTGTTGAAGAAGTGCTGCTAGTTTTTTGGCGTTGGTGAGCATTCCCATTAAGTTGGAGTAATCGCGCGATTCCTCATCCCCAAGGTAGAGAATGCGATGCACCGTCTCGTAGGTGAACCGTTGCTTGCTGTTAATTAGAGATTTGGTATACCGTTCACCAGTTCGGTTACCTTTTTTGTCAAAGCGGAGAATGGCGGTAAAGGCTGGTCGATCTTCGTTGGGCACCAGGCTGCATAGATTGTTTGAAAGGCGTTCTGGCAACATGGGTAGAACCATGTCCGGTAGATAAACGCTGGTGCCGCGCCGGTAGGCTTCTTTGTCGATATCGCAACCTGGGGTGACATAGTGACTCACATCGGCAATGGAGACGTAGAGGGTAAATCCGCCTTTGTCTTCCTCCACCGCTATGGCATCGTCGAAGTCCTTGGCTGTTATGCCATCGATAGTCACGTGGTCAATATGGCGCAGGTCTTTTCGGTGCTTGTCGCATTGGGTGGGTGGGGTGAGACTTTCCGCTTCATCAAGGACTTGGGTGGAGAATTTGCGTGGAAGCTGAAATTGTTCAATGGCCATGCGAAGTTGGACCCTGACATCATAAGGGTCGCCCAGTATCTCCAGGATTTTCCCTTCCGGTTGCCTGTTCTCGGAGCCGAAATCGATAATGTCAGCCAAGACAACGACCCCTTCTGTGGCGTCTAAGGCATTGTTCTTGCGAACCATCACCGTGTAAGGCAATTTGTGATTATCCGGGGTGATGAAACCTATTTTTCCTGCAGGGGAGTAGATCCCGCACAATCGTGTCACTCCGCGGGTGAGTACTTTGATAATTCTTCCTTCTCGTCGTCCTCGTGAGTGGCCGATTATTTCCAGTAAGACCGTGTCGCCATGGGAGGCGTCGGAAATCTGTGAGCGACCGATGAAGACATCTTTGTCCCCAGGACGAGCACCGATGACACTGGCAAAACCGAGTCCTTGGGCGGTGACATCCAGAGTGGCTTGGAGGAAACCGCTTTTGGCAGTTAGGCTGTAACAATTATCTTTTAGAGCAATTTTTTCTGATTTTTCCAGGGAGTTTAAGCTCTCTTTAATTCGTCTCGGGGATTTTCCTGCTTTTTCCAGGTTTGAAAATATTTTATTAATATTAATGGGGGTAGAAGATTGGGCTATCAAAGAAAGAACATGGTCTTTGAGTGATAAACGATTCTTTTTGTCGAGTCTTTCTGAACGACGTCGATCTTTTGTTCGGTTCTTGTTTTTTTTGTGAAAGCCGTGTTTTTTCGGCATTATTATTTTACCTTGTCTTGCTGAAGTTGGTTGGGGGGGATAAATGGCCAGACTTAATGGTCCAAAGCCATTGCCGGGCAGGAGTAAATTTTCTTTGTTCAGGTCGTGAATCTCTGATAGAGTTGAAAATAATGATACAAAGAAAAACCCGTATCAATTATAAAATAATGTGTTTAGTTAGGGCCTCGGAAAAAATAAATTACCCCATCTGGCTTGTCTTTTTAGCCGTCTTCTTTGTCAAGGCAACAGTTACATAACGCTGCTATGCGCCTGTTACCTCTTCTTGAAGACGACTAAAAATCCTGCGCCATTTTGGGATATTTATTATTTTCCGCGACCCTTAGACCGTTTCCTATGAAAATTATCGTAAGAGTTTCCTGTCGTTTTCTATGAAAAAAAAATCATTCGATATTAAATCCTATCGTGAATCAATGGGCCGTTTACTCGGTGAGAACCCCAAAAATGAAGTATTTTGGAGGGCTCTTGATTTTGCACTTTCTGCCCACGAGACCCAATGGCGTAAATCCGGTGATCCTTATATCATGCACCCGTGCAGTGTGGCCCGTATTCTTGCTGAAGAACTTGATATAAATAATCCTGAAATACTTGCTGCAGCTCTTCTTCACGACACGGTGGAGGATGTGGAAGAGGTAACGTCAACAGTTCTCAAGGATCTATTTGGGGCAAATGTAGAAGCCATCGTGGACGGTTGTACCAAAATAACCCATTATACGGGAGATAAGCAAACTTTTAAAAAATTAGTGCATCGAAAAATTTTTAGTGGTGCAGCAGCTAATCCCGAGGTGATGATAGTTAAACTGGCAGATAGACTGCATAATTTGCGCACTCTTTCCTCCATGCCCCGTCATAAAAGGCAAAAAATTGCCGATGAAACCTTGGACGTTTATGCGCCGTTAGCCACTATTTTTGGTCTGTATGAGATTAAACGGGAGCTTTATGATCTTGCCTTGGGCTATAAGTTTCCTCGTCAGGGGGCTAAACTGCAGCTTCATATAAATCGATTAAGGGAAGATCCAAAGGTTTTGGCTTTGGTGAATAACCTGCAAAAGGAACTGCGGGAAGATGGCGTAGATGTTGAAGTGCTATTGCGTACCAAGGGGTTGTGGGGGTACTACGATATTAGGAACCGTATTTTGATTAAGGAGATAGAGACGCCCCAGGAAATCATGATTGTTACCGAGTGTCGAACTTGCTGCTATCAGGCACTCGGGGTGTTGAATCGCATTCATCCTCCGGTGCCCCGTACTATTCGTGATTTTATTGCTAATCCTAAGCCTTCGGGATATCAAGGGCTGCATGCCAGGGCAAATATAGAGGGCAGGAAATTTTTCTTTAAAATACGCACCAATGAAATGACCCGTCATGCCCATCGTGGAATGGTGCGTGATTGGTCCACTGATTCTAAGGCCCGGGGACGTTTTCTTCGTGAACTTCAGGAAATGTTTGATATTCTTGGTAGTGACGAATCGGTTTCCTATCGTGACTTAATTGCCGCCAGTGGGCGTAAGGAACTCTATACATATACACCCAACGGCGATCTTATTTGCCTGCCCATCAACTCCATTGTGCTTGATTTTGCCTTTCGAATTCATACTGCCGTGGGGCATAAGAGTATGGGTGCATTGATTAATAACAGACGACGCGAAGTGAACACTAAGTTACGAGATGGTGATGTAGTCAAAATCATCAAGTCTGATAATAAAGTTAAATTTCCAATTGATTTGCAAGAGTTATGTCAGACTCCGAAGGCCAGGTCCGAGCTCTCTAAAGCGTTTCGTGAGCGGAGACAAGGTGTTATCACGGGCATAGGGCTCTCCATCTTGAAACAGGAGTTGCTGCGCTACGCCATACCTTTTGAGGTTATGGAAAAAGAGGGCATGGCAGATATATTGACCTATTTTCGTTTGTCTTCCCTGGAAGAGTTGTATCTTAGACTTGGCGAAGGAGGGGTAAGGCTCAAAGAGTTGCTCTATGAGATTCGTAACGGGCTGTTTGTTGGCTATGATATAAGAGAAAATACCTCAGAGCAGTTAAATAAAATAGAACTTAAAACCATGGACCCGGTTACGGTTAAGTCATCTGCCTGTTGCAGGCCCTCTCCCCTTGATAAAGGGGTTATCGGTCTGCTAAGTGAAAGAGGATTATCTCTTCACCGTAAGGAGTGTGGCCAATTAG
>JAOTSI010000056.1 GCA_029865005.1 Desulfobulbaceae bacterium | reverse complement strand
GGGTTTTTTTTTTTAATATGGGAAAGAAAAAGTGATTTAATTTAAAAAAAAACCGCCCCCCCCCCCCCCTCTTCTCATAGTAGGCAGGCTAAGCCTCAAGGTGAGTTGTGTAGCAATATATTAATATATACCGGTTAACAGAAGGGTGATCGCAATGATTACCCATTCTAATTGATTACTCTCCTTGTATCCTTTCACCAGGTTAAAATGAAAAGTTTACAACATCGGTCTGGTAAACGTTTGCCAGTGTTGTGGATGTGTGCAAGCTGGCCAGTTAGTTATAGTTAATCTTTTGTGAATCCGGCTTGATTGCGCGGTGGCGTTGTGCTGGTCAACGCTTATCTCTCCTTAGTTTGGACGGCATGTCCTCCTTTCTGTAGTCCACGATATCGAAAGAAAAAAATTTTACTATCTTTGGGCGAATGGCTTGTCTGGCGGTCGTTTTTAGGCCCTTTTTTGTCCCAGGCGATAAGTGTCTAGCGGACCGATTGACCTTCGTTGAAGGATTAACCTCTAGTAATTTTATCAAGTTAATATACAGAAAGATAGTGGGGGGGGTGCTGGGTTATAGCGTGCAGTAACCGCGTAAGCCCTATTGTCCTATAGATTATAAGTTATTTAGGGCTTTATTGTAATTGCTAGTAGTTATTTCCGTGATGAGGTGAGGCTGGAGGATTAATCGAAGACGGGGTTGGGCTTATTATTATTGGGTGGTGTTTGAGCCTAAGCATTTAACTTCTGTTTGTTTAAAGCAGGGCTGCCCTTTGTGTCTTATTGGTATGAGGAGGTCTGTTGAGCATAAGTTTAGTTTGTTGGATTTGTTATGGAGCTTAGGAGTAGTTGTGGAAATAAGCTAAAAAGTGGTATTGTACTGAAATTAATATAATTGAGATATGAAGAGTGGGCGAATAGTTTAAAGAGTTTACTTGTGAATGGTTATTGGTACTAAACGCTAAGGAGCGAAATTGTAGACCTGCTTTCTGTAGGTAGGGTTGTAACACGTTCTAATTATGTGAAAATATGGAGAAGCAAGGGCCTTTTTGTATCTTTGAGCTGAGTTTAGTTTAAGGGTTTAGAGTTTACTGTAAAATAAGCTGCAACTTATTGATGAATAAATTGTAAACACTAAAATTTGTCTATTTAGTTTATTGTAATATGACATGTTCTATGATCACCATTTGTTATTGAGAAAGGCTGAAGTATAAATGTATAGGAAAAGCTAAGCGGACGGCTGTAATTTGTTCTCATAGAATGGAAATATAGTAAAAAAATGATGATTATTTGTTCATCTTGCTTGACAATTTTAGAGGGCGACGTATTATGCAGGTAAGGATGGATATCAAACTCGATTCATTGAACCCCAGCTGTTAGTGAAAAATTATGAATGCACCAACCAACATGTTTAGACTCACCACTCAAAGACAGATTATCCTGGAAGAATTGGCTAAGGTAAGAACCCACCCAACGGCCAGTGAACTTTACGATATGGTTAGAAAGCGACTTCCGCGTATCGGTTTAGGTACTGTTTATCGCAATTTGGAATTAATGGCGGAGAACGGTATGATCTTGAAGTTAGAGGTGGGCGGAACCCAGAAAAGATTTGATGCGACAACAGATAATCATTACCATATTCGCTGTACAACTTGTGGAAAAGTTGACGATATAGATGTTCCGGTAGCCGACTCGTTTATAGAGAAGGCTGGAGAAGCTTCTTCCTACCATATTTTAGGGCATCATGTGGAGTTTGCCGGAATTTGTCCAAGATGTCTTAACTCTCGGAGAACTGATTCTTCATATTGATTCTATATGTTATCTTCTCGTATTCAATCTTTGAAAATGAGAGATATTTGCAAAAGAGAAGCATTATTTTATGATAAATATATTCATCCCCTCTTTTCTGAAATGGAGATGTGATGCTGGGCAGTTCTTTTGTTAAGTATATGTAAGAATTACTGGAGAGAGGAGCGGATTGATAACATTATAGCTATTTAGTTAATGTATATTTGGGGAAACCTGAACGTGCATTATTTTTAGCGCTTGTAAGCGTTTGGCAGTGCAACAGATATGCGAGACAGGTTTAATTTAGAGTCACGGTTTATCTGTCTAAATTAGCTTGAAAAAATATATCTGTGATGTTGCTGAACGCTTAGGTTGTATATATAAGGTGGTTGAGGAACTAGGAATAATTGTTTCTCTCCCCCTTTATTTATGTAAGGGCCTCACGTTTAGGTAATTGCCCCTCCCCCCGCCCGCATAGATGTGGGGTATAGGGAGCAGGGGGGGCAACTGGATAAATTGTGGTCACCTGTGACCAGCAATTTTATATTTTTATTATTGAAATATAACTCTGCAGAATCTTCTTTTTCCAACTTTTATTAAGAGTTCGCCATCCGAAGGGATTTCTTGATTTGGATCAGTACATTTCACACCGTCTATGCTGACTGCGTTTTGGCGTATCATTCTTCTACCATCGGAAGTGGAGGATACTAAATCGGCTTGAAATAGAAGATTGGGTAGTTTAATCGCTTCTGTCTGGCGGTCAAAGATTTTTTCCGGTATTTGATCAGGAAGGCTTTTCTTTTTAAAGACCTGTTCAAAGTTCTCCTCAGCCTTACGTGCTGCCTCAGTTCCATGGTACTTCGACGTAATTTCAGTGGCTAAACGCATTTTGATTGTTTTTGGATGAGCGCTTCCGCTTGCGATTTCTTCTTTTAAGTTAGCGATTTCTTCTGTGGTTAGATCGCTAAGTAGTTCATAATAGCGAAACATTAAATCATCGCTGGCTGACATGATTTTACCGTATATGTCATTTGGTGACTCGGCAACTCCTATGTAATTGCCTAACGATTTACTCATCTTGTTGACCCCGTCCAAGCCTTCTAGTAACGGCATGGTGAGAACGACTTGGGGCTCTTTTCCTCTACTTCGTTGTAGCTCTCGGCCCATCAGCAAATTGAAGAGTTGGTCAGTACCTCCGATTTCTATATCAGCATCCAAGGCAACAGAGTCGTACCCTTGAATTAAGGGATAAAGGAATTCATGAATGGAGATGGGTCGGTTGGTTTCGAACCGTTTTTTAAAATCATCACGTTCAAGCATTCTGGCAACGGTCAACTCTGACGCAAGTTTTATCATGTCATGAGAGCTAAGTTTATTGAGCCAGGTCGAGTTGAAAACTATTTTAGTTTTATCGGGGTCAAGTATTTTGAAGACCTGTGCCTTGTAGCTTTCTGCGTTTCGTTTTACATCGTCCACGGTCAGGGGAGGTCTAGTCTCTGATTTCCCGGTAGGGTCTCCAATGAGGCCGGTAAAATCCCCAATGAGAAAGTAGATGTCATGTCCCAATACCTGGAGATGTTTAAGCTTTTGTAAAAGTACCGTGTGCCCAAGGTGAAGGTCGGGCGCGGTAGGGTCAAAACCGGCTTTTATTTTCAGTGGTGTGCCAGTCTCAAGAGAGCGCTTAAGCTTTTTAACCAGTTCTTTTTCTGAAAATAATTCAACGGCTCCCCGTTTAATTAATGCTATTTGTTCTTCAATGTTATTTTTCACTATTACACCATTATTTCGCATAGTCGACGGCTCTGGTTTCCCTGATGACCGTAACCCTGATCTGACCTGGGTAGGTTAACTGTTCTTCGATTTTTTTAGCTATATCCCGGCTCATCAGCGTGGCTTCATTATCAGATATTTTTTGGCAATCAACTATAATACGTAGGTCTCTTCCTGCCTGGATGGCATATGATTTATCAACTCCGTCAAACGAGCTGGAGATTTTCTCTAGGTCTTCAAGTCGCTTAACATAGCTTTGTAGCATTTCTTTTCTGGCCCCAGGTCTGGCTCCAGATAGGGCATCGGCAGATTGAACTAATATATCTAGCACGGAAGTGGGAGGTTGGTCCTCATGATGAGCTCCAATGGCATATACTATATCCTCTGGCTCACCATACTTGCGAGCAAGGTCACGTCCGATAATAGCATGGGAACCTTCAACCTCATGGTCAACAGCTTTACCTATATCATGCAACAGTCCGGCACGTTTAGCCTTCTTGACGTCCAGTCCGAGTTCTGCAGCCATAACTCCGCAGAGGAAGGCAACCTCTAAGGAGTGTTGTAATATGTTCTGACCATAACTGGTACGATATCTAAGTCTACCAATAAGCTCGATTAGTTTAACGTGAAGTCCATGGGCTCCAACGTCAAAAGTTGCTTGCTCGCCTGCTTCTCGGATTGATATTTCGAGTTCTTTGGTAACTTTTTCAACAACTTCCTCAATGCGGGTAGGATGAATACGGCCATCGGATATGAGTTGTTCTAGGGCTAGGCGGGCTATTTCTCGACGTATGGGGTTGAAGCCTGATAAGATAACAGCTTCTGGAGTATCATCTATAATGATATCAATGCCAGTGGCAGCTTCAATTGCCCTAATATTACGACCTTCTCTTCCAATAATGCGTCCTTTCATTTCGTCGCTGGGTAACAGAACCATGGATACTGTTTTATTTGCGACGTAATCACCGGCATAGCGAGAAATGGCTAGGGCCAGGATATTCTTGCCTTTGCGGTCGGCCTCCATTTTCATTTCGTTTTCAATACGGACCAGTCTTTTAGCTGCATCCATTCGTGCCTCACTGGCAATGGAGTCCATGAGTACTTCTTTTGCCTGTTCTCTTCCTATCCCGGCAACCTGTTCCAGCTTGTAGCGGTGGTCATCAATCAAAGAGTCAAGCTCATTTTCCTTATTTCCTAATAATTCATATCTTTTTTTAATTGATTGTTCTTGGGATTTAAGGTCACGTTCTTTTTTATCAAAGGCGGCTGTTTCTTTTTGAATGCCGTCTAATTTACGGTCCAGTCTGCGTTGTTCACCTTTTAATTCTTCGCGATTTAATTTAATTTCGGCGTCAGCATCTTGCTTTATTTTGTAAGAATCTTCTTTGGCTTGCAGTAGCGCTTCTTTTTTTATACGTTTGGCTTCTTGAATAGCATTTTCAACGATAATTTTGTGTTGAGCTTCAATATCGGCTTGGTTTCCTTCTATAAGTCGCTTGCGAAGAAAAAAGCCGATAATGACTCCAAGGGTGGCAATAGATCCCCATATAAAGAATGACATAATTGTTATATCCATAAAATTCCCCTCAGTACGGATCATTTTAACGTTCCGTAGTAATAGACTAAATTAAATTGTCAGTGTATTGGGGTGGTGCAGGGGGGAAAGCCGTTATTACATCAAAACGACGAAGGGGGCGACGAGAGGTTAAAGATACCGCTGGAAGCGGTGACAACCGGGAGAGGCTAGGAAACCTACGAATGAAATTTTTCCATAAGCGAACTTGCTGTTTTTCATCAAAAGTTGTTGGTGAATTAGCAACCAAACATGACTCTCGTTGTAGAGCAGATCGTCGGCTTATCTTTATATATTAAACCTGATTTCATCAGAGTGAATTAGCGTGCTCCAGACGTTCTACGCCCTTCTATTCCGCTTACAACCATCCCATGATAATTAATTGGAAGACGGTATTATATATTTTGTCAGCACATCGTGCTGGAAATACTAAAAAAGATCCCCACACTGCCGTGTCATCGAAATAATTAAACCTAATAAAAATTAGGTGGGCAATCCATCCATAGTCTTCTGGTAATCCGCTAAGATTTCCATCCGTCTATGGTTATGAATACCCTTTTAAAGAGTGTTTGGCTCAATATTTCGATAATCACCAACAGCGCAGGGAATTCCTTATTATCATATTACAGTTTCATTATAGCATGAAACGTATAAAAGCAAAGAGATTATTTGGGTACTTATTCAATCCTGGAAGCGACCTTGTGAATAAGTTTATCAATAGAGCTTTCTTGCTTTGTGCAAAAGGCTTTGTGTTCTTTTTCCAGCTCAACAACCCGGGCGGCCAGTCTTAAGCAGGCCAGTATTAAAATTTTGCTATCAGGGAGAGCCGAACCACCTGAATGAGCGGGTGAATTAAGCTCTTCCCGAACAAGTGAGATTACTCTTGTAACTTCCTCTTCAGGAGCATCGGTGTAAAATGTAAATTCCCTGTCAAACAAGGTAATGATTACTTTACGCTCCACAATTCACCCAGTCCTTGTTAATAAAAAATTAAGACCCCATTTATTATGATCTTGGTTGTTTGGTAAAGATTGTAGATAATTCTAGCTCAAACTTGCCGCAAGTATATCTTCAATCAGCACTTGGCTCTGAATGCTCAGTAGCGTGCTGCTGTTCGCCTTCGGTGTTTGATTCTACAGTCGTTTGGTTCTCGCTGTTAGTTGGTCCGGTGTTGTATTCGTTTTGCCATTGTTCTATTCTACGAATCAACCCGGAAACTCTTTCTTCGACCTGTCCTCGTTCGCCACGAAGTCGTTTAACTTCTCCCTCAATCTCTTCAAATTCGCCTTGAAGTTGAAGGTAGTTGTCTTCTAGCTCTTCGTGTCTAGCTTTTAATGATTTATTGTTTTCGAGTATTTTATCAATAAAGCTTTCTAGCCGTTCCATTTCATTATTATTTTCCATTGACAACCGCTCTCATTATAGACAGTATATTATATTTTATACTTATTTAACAATTCGAAATAATTCTTCATTAGTAGTGTACAACTCCAATATACAGGCCTCGGGGCGGGAACGCAATAGGTTTTCTTTCTTTAAAGTTAAGGAAGAATAATGAACATTAAGATCGTGTATAGTTCCAACTAAGAGGGCGTCCGTTTTTGTATGGCATATGCCCATGAAAGATCAAGGGATTTTTATCGAATACCATGGGGAGAAAATGGGCATCTCCTTCCCACATCGTAAGTGATTGTAGGTCGTTTATTGGGTGCCAGAGTAGATCCCCTTCATTGTTTGTTTGATAAATATCTCCCTCATATTGGGTGACGAGAAATATGAAACCCAGCCAATTCTCACCTTGAGGTCCGAAGCCGGGCCAGTTTATTGTGCCTCTTAGCTGATATTTGAGGCACTGGATACCAGCTTCTTCCTTAATTTCTCTGGTCAAGCAGGTTGCAACATCTTCATTTGGTAACATTTTGCCACCTAGGCCATTATATTTCCCATAGTGTTGATCGTGGGTTCTGGCATTTCTATGAATGAGAAGACAATTTTTGCCACAAGGGGATAATACAAAACCCAGGGTGCCTATTATCGGAGTATACATGTGTTTGATATATCGTTTTATTAAGAAGGAGGTTGCTTCGATTTAACTATATTAAAAAGTAACTGGTCTTTTTTTAAGGAATGAGGAAATTTTAATAAAGGTAATGGAGAAAAAGGTTAAAGATTCGTGGTAAATATTGAGGTGGGTAGAGAGGGTATCACAAAGTGTGAGGGTGACGAGGTAAGGTGATGGGAATGAATTAATATAATTGAGAAATAAATGGTCGGGAAGAGAGGATTCGAACCTCCGACCCCATCGTCCCGAACGATGTGCTCTACCAGACTGAGCCACTCCCCGACCGCGGCGAGTTGTATGTAGGCCATACAGCTCGTCGATGTTAGTTAGCTTGCAGAAACCACGTCGGCTAGCTTGCTGCCAGGTTTGAATTTGGCAACTTTTTTTGCCGGAATATCCATCAGGGCACCAGTTTGAGGATTCTTTGCTTTTCGTGCCGCGCGATTAACAACTGAAAAAGTTCCGAAGCCTACCAGGGTAACTTTCTCGCCCTTGGACAGCGTTTCGGTAACTGCCATAAGTACACCGTTTAAAGCTTTTTCAGCGGTGGCTTTGCTGATGTCTGCGGCTTCAGCAATTGATTCAATCATGTCTTTTTTGTTCATTCTCTTCTCCCTAATCAACCTTGTTTCTTGAGGTATTCATTAGAATAGAAACGATACCTGTTAGTAATTTACAACCGTGTTAAGATGTAAAACAAATCGATATCGTTTGTCAAAGGAAAAAGCGGTGTTTATTCCTTTGTAGGCGGTTTTGCATAGTGTTTGTGTAAAAGGTGAGATAAATTAGTTGTTATTAATTATTATTTCAATTTTTTTTTCGACCAGTGATGTCAATGAATGTTTCGTATATTCCATGAGATCTCAATGTCCTTTGAAGTGCTGATCTGTTGGTGGCTTGAGAGATAGAGGAAAAGTCATCTTCTTGGATTTGAATTCGGATTCTTTCTGGGTTGCTTTGGTCGGGTTTGACCCGACATCCTTTAAATCCTAGTTGTTCTACAATTTCCTCTAGAACTGCAATTCGATGAAGCTCTTTAATTTTAATGGGTGAATCGAATGAGATTCTGGTCGCGAGGCAGGATGCGCTTGGTCTGTTCCAGGTTACTAGATTTAGGTTTCGACTCAGTAACCGTATTTCTTGTTTATTAAGTTTGGCATCTGCAAGAGGGGTATGAATATTTAATTCTGCAATAGCCCTTTTACCTGGTCTAGGTTCGAGAAGGTCGTCGCTGTTGGTACCGTCGAGTAGCCAGGGAACGCTATTTTGTTTGGCTAGTTCGAGAAAACGGGTGTAGAGCAGTCGTTTACAGTAATAACAACGTTGCTGATCGTTTCGAACAATCTCTTGATGGTTAAGAGGTTGGGAATTGATAACCAATAAATCGTCATTAAGGGAAAAGCCGCATTTGATGGCACGGTTTATTGCCTCCTTTGCTTCTCCTGGTTTTTGGAGTTCTGTTTGGTTATGGAGGGCTAATACATTGCCTGGCCCAAGTACATCTCGGGCGATGATTAGGAGTAGAGAGCTGTCCGTTCCTCCTGAATAGGCGATTGCAACCTTCCCTAATTTAATCAGGATTTCTTGCAATCGCCTTTTTTTCTCTTCAAGTGTCACTTAATGTTTTCTAACTATTCGTTATTTATTAGAGTTGTCGAATGAAAAATCTACCGTTGGGAATTGATCCACTGGCTCACTGAGGAAAAACTGTTTTTCCATGATTGATTTTTTGAGGAGCTCTGCAATCTCCCGAGCCTTTACCACGCTGGAAAGAGGGGCGGTAGCTACTTTTTTGCCAGCCACTTCTATCTCTCCAGATTTGAGTTGAGCATAACTAACTTCACCGTAGTTGCGCTGAATTCCATTGGTGTAATCATGTCCGTAATCAACAACTTGGGTAAAGATCTCTTCGTCAGAGACTCCGGTGAACTGGGCCATTTCTTCGTTTAAAATGGGTATAGGAACACCAATTCCCACCGCCATAGATGTGCCGTAGCCGCGTATGCTTACTCCTTTGAGCCATTTTGCAGACATTTGTTTTAGGTCACCTTGAACCATCATGGTGCCTGCCGGTCTTTTAGGAACTCCGTTTTTGCCTCTGAGTGCTTGAGGATTGTGTTGGGTTCCCTGCCAGGTAACATAGCCGATGCCGCCGCCTAGAAAAATTCTTGTTCCCATGCCGATAGTTCGATAAAGAGGATCATTTAATAAAGGGCTCAGTTCTCCGGCGCTGCAATAATTTGCATTACGGCAATTTGGTTTAAGCATTCCCATATATGTATAGACGGTTTTCTCAGAGAGATTTACTGCGCAGTTGTAGTTTTGGTATCCGTTACGTGGGTTACATAGTAATGCATGTTTCATGTCGGCCAGGGTAAGTTCTTTCTTGCACTTAGTGTTGGCATAGCAGTCGGTTGGATAGGCCTTGGCTTCTAGAAATACCTTTTTTCCGGCAACCAAGTCCTCAATAACGTGCCCTCCGCCATACCCAAATTCGCCGGGATAAACCTTATTGAGGGGGTCATCCTCGGTAGGTTCAGTCGCTCCTAGGTAAATATCAATGGCTGCAAGTCCCGCATAGGCCGGTACTTTATTAACCCACACCTTAGCGGCTTTGATGGTAGGGGTGGTCTGGCCGAAGTTGAAAAAGGCTCCAGAGGAGCACATGATAGAAAAAGTACCCGTGGTGACCACATCAATTTTTTTAGCTGCGCCGACTGGACCTTCTTTTTTCACTACATCAACCATTTCTTCAGCGGTGACCACCACGGCTTCGCCTGATTTGATGCGTGCGTTTATCTCGGCGTACGTTTTATTAACTGTAAACTCACTCATGATTGTTCCATTTGGTTAAAATTATCGACCAAAAATATTTCCTTTATAAGGACCTCGGAAAAAAAATAAATTATCTCGTCTTGCATGCTTTTTAGCCGTTTTTTTTTGTCTAGGCAATAGTTACATGTTGATATTATGTGCTTGTTGCTTTTACTTGAAGACGATTGAAAATCCAGCGCAGGTAAAGGCGTAGACTCCAATTTAAGAATATTTATTATTTTTCGTGACCCTAACTCAGCCAGAAAAAATATATCCTTCCAGTGGTCAAGTGTCTAACTCTATTTTGCTATGGCACTGGTAACATCTTTCTGCTGTAAAAATGTCTGGTTGCCGTAGTTTGGGAATTATTTATAAATCCGCAGCAATGTTAGCAGGATTTTTTCTTGCTTAGTTTCTTAATGAATCATCTATATTATTTAAAACAAAAACGAGTGCAACCATTTTAAATTTTTTCTTTTCAATAGCGGAAAGATACTTTAGCATACAAGGGGTTATGAAAGAGTTATATCGGTTATAAAATTAAGAATATCTATCGTAAGCTAATAAAATGAAAAAAGAAATTACAATTCCGGAGGTTCGCTCCCGGATTGATGAAATAGACTCTAATATTTTAGAATTATTGAAAGAGCGACTCGGGTGCGCTCGAATGATAGGCAAGCTTAAGGATGAGAGTAGTAAGTCCAAGTGGGATCCCCTGCGTGAACGACAAATATATGATCGTCTTTTAGGAGAAAATAGCGAGATATTTCCTGAAAAGGTTCTTAGATCTATTTTTCATGAAATAATTACCACTTGTAGACTGTCGCAGAAAAAAGCGGAGGTGGCTTATCTTGGACCGGAAGCTACCTTTACTCATTTGGCAGGGGTAAAATATTTTGGACATAGTGCCAAATATAAATCTATGGAATCAATCGACGATGTCTTTCAGGAGGTGCAAAAGGAGCGAACCCGCTATGGTATTGTACCGGTTGAAAATTCCATTGAAGGGGCAGTGTTTTCCACCCTTGATTCCTTTCTGAAATATAATGTGAAAATTTGTGGGGAAGTTCATCTGCCAATTACCCATAATCTCGTATGTCAGTCAGGTAATATAGAAGATATTAAAACCGTGGCCTCCCATTCCCAACCTCTAGCCCAATGTCGTGAATGGTTGAAAAAGAATATGGCCGATATTCCAACTTTGCCGGTTTTTTCCACCAGCGCTGCTGCCCAGATGGCAGCCAAGGATCCTAGTGTGGGGGCAATAGCCAGTTCATTGGCTATTAAAACCTACCAACTTCAGGAAGTGGTAAAGGGTATAGAGGATTATAAGGGTAATACTACTCGTTTTTTGGTGCTTGGTAATCATTCACCGTCCAGGAGCGGGCACGATAAAACTTCCTTGCTGCTTGGCTTGATGGATCGGCCCGGGGCCCTGAACGAAGTGTTAACTGTGTTGTCAGCTAAAGGAATTAATCTCGGTAAGATAGAGTCGCGGCCTATCAAGGGCAAGCAGTGGAAATATCTTTTCTTCATTGATTTGCTCGGCCATATGGAGGAGCCCAATATTGAAGCTGGCTGCGGCATTCTTAAGCAGATCTGCTCTTATTATGAATGGCTTGGCTCTTATCCTCTCACCGACTCTTTAGCCCCCGATGCGTGACATCCTGCCGTGACATCCCCCAGGGGTGTCACTTTTAAGGGTATGGCCACGGGGTTTGTTGTGCACGGCAGTGGTTAAGGTCTGACAAATATCTTCATTACTGCCGCCGGAGCGCAAGACGTGGCGAAGATCGTATTCGGTGTCATGGAGTAGGCAAGAGCGTAGCTTGCCCTCCGAGGTGAGTCGTAATCGATTGCAGTGTTCGCAAAACTGATGACTGATCGGACTGATAAAGCCCACTGTGCCGGGGGCGTTTTTGTCCAGGGAGTATACTCTTGCTGGCCCGGCTCGCATGTCTCGTTGCACCGGGCTCAATTCTCCGAGTTCCTTAACCTTAGTTATAATTTCATCATTTGAAACATAAAGTTTTCGCGATTGATCGTGTGATCCGCCCATGGGCATGTACTCAATAAAGCGTACTTGCAGTTTTTCATGGAGTGAGAGGGATGCAAAATCCAGTAATTCGTCATCATTCACCCCCCGCATGACCACCATATTAAGTTTTACCGAAGAGAAACCTAAGCGGAGGGCTGTCTTAATACCGTTTTGTACCTTGGAAAAGCTGTTCATCCCGGTGATGCGGGCAAATCTTTCGGGTTTGAGGCTATCAAGGCTGATATTGACTTTGCCTATTCCGGCTCGGAGAAGATCAGCGGCAGACTGTTGAAAAAGAACACCGTTGGTAGTGAGCCGAATATCTTCCACCCCAGGTAAAGCGGCAAGACGTTCTATAAATGAGAGGATGTCTTTGCGTACCAATGGTTCTCCGCCGGTTAGCCGTATTTTTGAGATGCCCATTTGGGCTGCAATTCCCACTATTCGCAGAAGTTCTTCGTAGTCCAGCAATTGGTTGTGGTTTAATTTGATAGGACGGTTATTGCCTTCTTGTGCGGAATCACAATAGGTACAACGTAGATTACAGCGATCGGTGACCGAGAGTCTAAGGTAGGAGATTTTACGGGAAAAGGTGTCGAGCACCTCAGCTTGTTCGGAAAAGCCCGAAGACGATATGTTGTTCATGGAGTTTCCTGGTTGAACTCGTCAGCTTTTGGGTATATTGTGACAGCCGTACCCTAATAGGTTTCTGAGGCCGTTGCTTCATGGGCTTCTGGTCCGCTAATTGCCAGCGGTGTAGAGGTCTGAAGATGCACACATAAATGGTGCTCAATTATCCATCAATTCGCAACAGACATACCATCGTATTTTACTGTTTGCAATAATTGTCTTTAAATTACATGTATATTCTTGCTATTGAAAGTTCCTGCGACGACACCTCCGCCGCTGTCTTGGAAGATGATCGGCGTGTTCTCTCCAACGTGGTTTCCAGCCAGTTTGATGTTCATGCTCGTTACGGTGGTATTGTACCGGAACTTGCGTCCCGTCGCCATATAGAATCCATCTGGCCGGTGGTCCATTCTGCCCTGGACGAAGCATCGGTTTCTTTAAAGGATATTGACCTGATCGCCGCCACTCGCGGGCCCGGATTAGTCGGCTCGTTGTTGGTAGGTTTTACCTTTGCTAAAGCGTTAGCGCTGGTCAACAATATCCCGTGTGTAGGAGTTGATCATATGGCGGGTCATCTACTTTCTGTTTTTTTGGAAAAAGAGACGCCTCAATTTCCCTATATTGCTTTGATCGTCTCAGGCGGTAATACCACTATCTTTAAAGTGAGTGGGACGACGGAGTTTACCACTTTGGGTCGCACAAGAGATGATGCAGCGGGAGAGGCTTTTGACAAGGTGGCCAAACTTCTGGAATTGGGTTATCCCGGTGGGCCCGTTGTTGATAAGACTGCCAAGTTGGGTAATCCGAAAGCAATTTCATTTCCCAGGGCCTGGTTGGGGGAGGGAAGTCTTGATTTTAGCTTCAGCGGGTTGAAAACCTCGGTGCTCAATCAGGTGAATCGATTGCGACAAAAAAATGAAGCGCCTAATCTCCCGGATATCTGTGCTTCTTTTCAAAGCGCCGTGGTAGAGGTGTTAGTGGAGAAGACTATGCTGGCAGCTAAACTTGCTGATATTACCTCTATTGTAATAGGAGGTGGGGTTGGCGCTAATTCGCATCTTCGCAGTCAAATGGCTCATCGTTGTAACATGGAAGGTTTTAAATGTTATCTGCCTTCCCCGGTCTACTGTACCGATAATGGTGCCATGATCGGAATTGCCGGTTATCATGCCTACAAACATGGAAGTATGGTACTCCCTGATACTGATGTTTATCCTCGTTCTCCGCTTATTATGATATGAAAATTGAATTAAAAAGATTGGTTCGTTACCATTACTTGCGCTTTATCCGTTTACAGGGGGACCCTCATCCGCTTGCTATGGGAGTTGCTATCGGGGTTTTTATCGGGATATCTCCAACCCTGCCCCTGCATACCGTGATGATTATCAGCATAACTCTTTTAATGCGGGTCAGCACGGTATCCGCCATTATTGCCGCCGCTGTGGTCAGTAATCCTCTGACATTTGTTCCACAATACTACCTGAGCTGGTTGGCGGGTGATTTCATTATGCCTGGTAAGCTTACCTGGGAACGGATGGAACATGCTCTGGCCGCAGTTATGGAGCAAGGGTTTCGAGAAGGTTTGGAAACGGTAATCCATCTAGGCTTGGATGCTATAATGGTTATGTTGGTGGGTGGTTGTCTGCTCGGTATCCTGCCCGCCATAGGATCATATTTCTTATCCTATAGATTTTTTCAAAAATTAGAGGAAAAACGGCGTCGGCGTCGTTCGAAAAAATAAGGACATTATGGTCTATCAAAAAACACGCTCCGTTCTCCAGCATCAAAAGTTGGCCCCTAAAAAAAAGCTAGGGCAAAATTTTTTAGTTCATCGTCATACCGCCCAGCGTATTGTGGATTTGGCCGGGATTGATCCCGAAGATACGATCATTGAAGTGGGGGTAGGGCTTGGTGCTCTCACCGTGCTTTTGGCAGAAAAGGCAGCGAAG
>JAOTSI010000347.1 GCA_029865005.1 Desulfobulbaceae bacterium | reverse complement strand
AGATGGGCCCCGTCCCCTTTTCCTGGCAATAAACAGTGACCTCCCACCCTTTTTTCACCAAGTAGAGAGAAAGCCCTTCAGCAAACGTTTCAAACCCACCATGCCTTGCCGGTATTCCACGGGTTCCGAGTATGATCAGTCTCATAGTATCCTTTTCACATTTTCAACCATTGCCCCTAAGCCCAACCCGGAATAACCTCTCAGTTTTGCATCCCAAACTTAGCGAAGCCATTCAAAAGGAACTCCAAATTATGGAGTTATACCAAACAGATCACAGACCCCTTAGACAGTTCCACCAACATACCGGTACAACCGGTTCATGTTGACCCACATAACCAACCAGGAAATTCTTCTCTCTCCGCCATGTTAAAAAAATCATCAAATTCATAAGGATTTACTAGGCAGATTTAAACTTATAACCATGAAAAACAATTAAAAATACGTTACCTATTCGACGGGTAATAATAATTATTCCTACTATAGAAAACCATCACACCGCTTCCTTGTCAAGCCCTATATCTTACGGCCCAATATTTTCAGGCTCCCCTCTTGAATATTTCACCAAAAACGATACAAAGAATGATGAGAAACTGCTTTCTAACGAGCCAGCAAGGATTAAAATAATACAAGTGAGAGAGAGAGAGAGAGAGAGAGAGAGAGAGAACAGGCATCGGAAATATCAATTTGACCACTACATACCAAATTCTCCTCGTCGATACTTATCAACCGTAGCATAATGGTCTGTTTTTTTGATATTATAATTATTTAAATATTCGATACAGATTATTCCCCCTCTTTGTATCTGGCGAACCGCGGATTGACACGGAGGTTATCACCGGGTCAGACAAATCTATTTACTTAATATTAAACATGATTAATATCAAGCAACATTAGTAAAAGCCTGATTTTACAAAAATGAAGATGCCGTTTTAGGGACAAAATGGACGGGCAAAAAATTAACTAGATAAAAAATATCACCCTCAGCTAACGCCCCACTCACCATGTTCGGTTCTTTTACTTCCGAAGAAAGCTGATAAGCAGCTGGGCCCAAACGCCATTACTATCGACACAACATTAACAATGTCCAGCTGTTAGACCTTTAATTTTTTAATTTAATAGAGATGCATTGGAGCTTAACCGGCAATAAGAACCTTCAAATTACCCTCTTGCCATACTCTCATATAACCACCGGCGCAAATACTAGCTCCTATCCAATTGCGGACGCAGATAGTCTGGATCGTCGGTGGTTTCTACTTTTGTATCACTTATGATTTCGCCAAAATAATACTGCATGATATCTGGTTCTGTATTCCAACCAATTGGCAACGACTGTTCGTTGTTAGCTGGAAATGGAACGGGCCATGCTTGCGGCTCGGGGTAGCCCGCCCATCGCAAACGGCCACCGCCGCAGAACTGCAAGTCATTGGCCTCGATGACCTCCTTAATGAAGCGATCCAAAAGATTGTTTTGCATTTCTTTCGAAATATCTTTTTCTTGATAACCTAGGCTGGCTCTTCACCTCATTGTACAAGTGGCTATTGGTTATTTTTTGAAATAAAGATTATTAAAATCAGCTACCCTTTTCCTAAGTTCTTCCACATTTCTGAGATCCGTGGTCTGCTTACATTTCATGCCAAATACCAACATCTCATGGAGCAATTTTATTTTTTGGTCATAACTTGCGGCTTGCGGCTTTATCCTCTGGGTCATAAAATATTGGGCGACGATTTCTTGCAACTCATCAGCATGTTTCTCCTTATTCATCACCCAGCGAACCAGTTGATTGGGGTTGTGATGTTCCTTTTTCTCCAGCATTACAATTTGATTCATCGATTTCTCAATGGTTGTTACATGCTCCAGGAGCTGCTTAATCCGGGCATCATCATCATATATCCCACAGGGGATCTCACAATGAGCTCCGGCCAATCCAGCTGTCAGAAGACACAGCAACAACCCGACCATCAAATGCATACTTTTCCCAATCATGATAATTCTCCTTTTCTGTTTGCAGAAACAAATATTATTCACTATTCAAAAGAAATACACTTACACTACCCATGCTTTTCCACACTCTCATCCTACCACCATGTATTAGTTCCACCTACCCATTTTTTCATCGCTCTGCCATTTTCACTTTTTATCTTTGCCCTGCAATATCAATGCGCTAATTAGCTTTTTCTTATCATCATTTCCCTCTCTACTCTTTGTGCATGAAGATTGCAAAACCACTTGTGTGCAGTGTCTCAGGAATAGAGGTAAAAAAATTGGTTGCAACGAATCAAAGGGATACATGAGTACCCGTTGGTGGCAATGGTGAGGTAAGACGAGGAGAAGGAGAAGCGATAAAAAATCGCTTCTTGCCGGGCCAGTCGGGAGGAAAAACACACGGCTGAACGAAATGACAAGAGTTTGGAGTTTCGGATTATTTGAGATTTATAGCAACCGTGATGTGTGCGCCAATCCAGCTCAATAAAAAAATATTAAAAAATGAGGCTTCTTTACAAAATGAGCAATATAAACAATTAAATAGTTCGCATTCTTTTAATAGGCAAAATTGATATGATATGTATTTATATTTTCAGGAGGCCGTTATGACTAACAAGGGATATATACATCCTTATTTGGATGCTAGTCAATTACTGTGAAACTCGAAACTCTAGTTAATTATTTAAAAAGGACAAAGAATCATTATCAACATATTTACTTAAATTCTATTAAATATGTCGCGTTAAGCACCTGCTGGAAACAAGAAGCAAGCAAGCAAGAACAATCTATGGAGCTGCTTGTGGAATCGCTACTTATGGCAGTATCCCCGTGTCAAGAGGAAAAAATGTATCAATAATTGTTGAAAATCGTTATGCTTGGACTTTGACCTGACTCCTATGGCCCATACACCTCGATAGTAAAAATATCCCATCCGCTCACAACCAGAACATCCCAAGTTCATCACCAGTAATATATGACCCCACAGAGCTCCCGCCACTCCTCAGACCTTTTCAAACATTCATATACCCCGGTACCTTTATACAGGTGACCGCTCCATAATCCAGGAACTAAGAATATTTATACTTTCTCATCCCCTTGAAAAGGCAAAGGAAAGTCAATATAACTTTCTACAATCTGGTCAGCTCACTATTCATCCCGTGTAAGTATTCACCAGCACTACGCCTGCGCGCGACCAGACCGGATTCACTTAGGATTACCTATAACTTACCGGCCTGCTTACACACATCAGCAGAACTGTTAAACGCTTACGAGACAGATATTGTGATTTTTTTCTTTTTAACCCAATGAACGGTTACTTTATGGCAATGTAAACTGGCATAACAAATACCATAATCCATACCAAGTCCATTCAATCCATGCTTTTACTGTTTAGCGAACAGAACAGGTGAACTGACTCTTTTGCATCTCATTAATTTTAACAGCAATTGATTTACCTATGAGTTCACAATGTTTTTCAGAATAATGACCCTTTGCTATGAATTTAGTTTTCCAAATCTTTTTATGAAGCTGTGCGTTTACGTCGATATAATCCGATGAATTTGACAGTAACGCTACCAGCTCATCATAATATCCTTTTCTAACTCCCTCTTTGGGAAGAAATACAAATAAAACTTTTTGATTTTGATCTTTAAAATAATTCTGTAGTAACTTCACATAATGTTGAAATTTAACCGCTCCCAATGAATCAGCATTGCCATCCCGCCTCATACCTGCCTTTGTATTTACAAATAACCTTGAATCAAAGAGATTTATTCCAACCACTTTATCTTTTATCTTAAGACGCTTAGAGTATAGATTATCTAACATATTACTGAAACCATGCACTACCATACTATTGAAGTATAAATATCCCGACATTTGGGCCACACCTCCTACAGGTCTGCGGAGCACATGGTTACGATCATAGAAAAAAAGCTCATCAACATCCTGTTGGGTTATCTTAGATTCCTTTGAAATATCATCATAGTCACTAAAGCTTTCTAAAGTTTCACCCCAAAAAGAGATTATAATTAGTTGCGGGCTGATATGGTCTTCTAATTTATCTTGGTACACTTTAAGATTCCTACGGGAATCGAAACCAGGCCAGGCGGTATTATAAACATTTGCAGGTTGATCAAGATTCTTTTGTACTTGAAAGTGTACTGAATCAACATCTTCTACCCCGTAACCAAACATCATTGAATATCCACCTATCAAAACAATATCTTGTTTTGATATGGAATTAATAGCCGGATTTCTAAAACCATTTGCATCAAGGGTAAGCCTTTTTAAAAAAGGATCATCTTCATGCCTCATCCAACCATCATAATAAGGAGTCATTTTAAAACCAAACAACCCATCAGGGGTATGAATATTTCCAGTAAACCATTTTGACATCAAAATAGTTGGAGAACAGACGAAATTCAGCATTCCCTCGGCAACGAGAACACTAAATACGGTAATAAATATATATTTTACGATTATTTTGAGCATATACTAACTATCAGAACTGAAAATATATAAACGGTACGGTTTTTCCACCAACACTTATAATCATGAAGATTAATATAGTATAAATACCATAGACAACCTCTCTAGACTGATTCAGAACAATCATTTCATCATTTTTAAGCTCTTGTATTATATGTAACAAAATCAACCCAAAGAATGTGACCCCTACTGGTACGGCAACAAATGAACATTTATCAGAATAATAAAAATTTGTTAATACATTCTTTACAAATATAGGCAGTACGCTGATATCGGTTAACCTAAACAACAACCATCCAAACAAAGTGAGCAAATACATCCCGGAAATTTGCATCATCCATCTTATCGTCGGATGAATATATTGCATAAAGGGAAGTCTAATACGATAATCCCGTATAAAGTGCTCAATAATCAGCAAGGTGCCATGAAACCATCCCCA
>JAOTSI010000346.1 GCA_029865005.1 Desulfobulbaceae bacterium | reverse complement strand
GGTGAGAGCGGGGTGAGTACCATTGATCTCCGCTACATGGGCCGAGCTCCTGCAGGTATCTGCACATTTGAGGAGACCAGGTATCGCAAGAAAAAAGAAAACAAGCGTGGTACCAGAGCAGGCTGTATTGGCGTTTATTGCGCTAACGAGGCACTCAATGATGCCGGTATTGACTTCAACTATTACGATCGGAAAACCACCGGTGTTTATGTGGGACTCACAGAACACGGGACCGTAGAGACCGAGAACGAAGTCTATAATATTAGTCAATTTGACTATAATGTTGATTATTGGACCCATCATCATAATCCGCGTACCGTGCTCAATAATCCCGCCGGTGAGATAACCATGAATCTCGGGATCACTGGGCCTCATTACTCCGTCGGAGCAGCTTGTGCAGCTGGCAATGCCGCCCTGATCCAGGGCGTGCAGATGATCAAGCTGGGCGAGGTAGACCTTGCGCTGTGTGGTGGAATATCTGAATGTGTCGGTTCCTTTGGAATTTTTGCTAGCTTTAAGGCTCAGGGAGCCTTGGGTGAGCATGAGGATCCAACCAAGGCGTGTCGTCCTTTTGATCGGGATCGTAACGGAATCGTTATCTCCGAGGGTGGCTGTGTCTTCACCTTGGAGCGCATGGATAGGGCTCTTGAACGGGGAGTGCATATCTACGGAGAGATTGTCGGTCATGCCATGAACTCCGACGCCCGTGATTTTGTCTTGCCCCACGGTCCGAGACAGGCGGAATGTATTCGTCTTGCCTTGAAAAGGGCAGGGTTACGGCCTGAGGATATTTCTTTGATCAATACTCACGCCACTGGTACCAAGCAGGGAGATATTGAAGAGTGTAAAGCTCTACGGGAAGTATTTGGTGAATCGGGCGGAGTAGCAATTAATAATACAAAAAGTAATATCGGTCACGCCATGGGTGCTGCCGGAGTACTTGAGTTGGCAGGCAATCTCCCATCTTTTGAGGATAATATGGTTCATCCCACCATAAATCTTCAAAATATCGATCCGGAATGTGACTTACCGGGTATCGTGGCAAATAAGCCCAAAAAACTAGATAAGATAGATACAATCTTAAATAACTCCTTCGGTATGGTCGGAATTAATTCCGTGGTCATTGTCAAGAAAGTTTGATAAGGATATCCGAGAAAATCGGATAAAGCCTCATTGACACCATTTTCCGTTGGCTTTAATGTAAATATATTGTTTGTTGCGGATTAAATTCGTGAAATGTTAGAAAAATAGAGGAAAAAATGACCCGGGACGAAATTAAGGATATTGTACTTGAAATTATAGAAGATATTGATGATGAAGCGGAGTTTGATGACCTGGACGCTGAAGCGCCGCTCAGGGACCAGTTAGATCTGGATTCCATGGACTTTTTGGACATTGTAATGGAACTTCGTAAACGTTATAAATTGCAAATTCCGGAAGAGGAATATCCGCAACTTGCTACTTTGAAAAGTTGTATCGATTATTTGGAACCGAAATTAAAAGATGTTGCCGCCTAGTGGACACCAAATGGTTGATTGGGTATAGGTATCTTTTTTAGATTATAAAAAATTTTTTAAGTAAAGGTGAGCGGGCTGAGTGAGTATCAACTTATTATTGTCGGAGGTGGTCTCTCCGGTATAGCGGCAGGAATTCGAGCCGCCCGCTTCGGACTTAAAGTTCTGATTTTAGAACAGCATGCTATTCCAGGTGGTCTTAATTCCTTCTATCATCGGCAAGGTTTTTTACTGGAAACCGGTCTCCATGCCATGACCAACTACGCCCCCGTTGGTGATAAGCGGGCGCCTTTAAATCGTCTTTTTCGCCAACTCAAAATACCCCGGAAATCTTTTAAGACTCACGAGCAGATAGGATCTCAAATACTTTTTAAGGATTATAGTCTTAATTTCACTAATAACCTTGATGTGTTGCGTGATGAGATCCGTTCCGTATTTCCAGATCGTGTTTCGCAGTTTGATAAGCTGGTGTTAACTGTTAAGGATTATGATCCTTTTGCAGTTGGCCCCTGGCGCTCCACCAGAGAAATACTTGGTGAGATGTTGGATCATCGGATATTAGAGGATATGTTGCTCCTCCCTCTGATGGTATACGGTAATAGTGAGGAACATGACATGGATTTTGCCCAATTCGTGATTATGTTTCAGGCTATTTTCTTGGAGGGCTTTTTTCGTCCCCACGGTACTATCCGTGATTTTTTATATGAGCTTCTTGATCATTATAAAGAGTATGGCGGGGAAATTCGCTACCGGACCGGAGTACAAAGTATCATCAAACACAGGGAACGGGTTGAAGGTGTAGTGCTGACAAGCGGAGAAGAGCTAAAGGCTGCCATGGTGCTTTCCACCGTGGGGTTGCCTGGTACCTCCAAACTCACCGGGTGGCCCGATGATCCCCAGCATTACAATGGTCAGATGAGCTTTATGGAATCAATTGGGGTGCTGCCCGCAGAGCAACGTAGGCCCGTCCATCGGCAGTCCACTATTATTTTTTATAATAGTAAAAATTCTTTTGATTACCGACGGCCCGAACAAGCCCTGGATACTTCCTGGGGAGTTATCTGTTTTCCTGAGAACTTCAAAGGATTACCAGAAAGTGATCATTTTCAGATCAGAGTGACTAATGCGGCCAACTATGAGATATGGAAACAAGCGGATCGTGATGAGTATCTGCGCTTGAAGAAACAGTGGCGAACTCGTTCCTCCGAAGTGGTGACTGATATCATAGGTAGTTACGATGCCGGATGTGTCTGTAATGACGCCTTTACTCCGTTGACCATTGAGCGTTACACCGATAAGGCGCAAGGTGCTGTTTATGGAAGCCCGATAAAGATCAAGGATGGTCGCACCCCTTGGGCTAATCTATTTATCGCCGGAACCGATCAGGGTTTTTTAGGTATTATCGGTTCAATGCTCAGCGGTGTTTCCATAGTTAATCAGCATGTGCTCAATAAATGAGCATTTGATTTTGAACTAAAATATAGTATCTGGTCACAGGTGTTGTTTGCAATTTGAGGCTCCTGTGATCATTCACAATGTCAAGTTTTTAATAGTTATTAAGTGGGAAAGGAAAAGCCGTGCTAAATAACACCTGGTGCATATTATTTGGGTGGTCAAAAGATCTTTGGGGCGGTAAAGGGAAGATATGTCATTTGTAAAAATAGAAGAAGTTGATCAAAGTTATGATGTTATTGTTGTCGGTTCTGGGCTTGGAGGTCTGACCTGCGCTAATCGCCTCGCTAAGGCCGGACATAGTGTCTTGTTGTTGGAGCATCATTTCAAATTGGGTGGTTTGGCCACCTGGTTTAAACGTAAGGGCCATATATTTGATGTCTCTTTGCATGGATTCCCTTATGGGATGGTAAAAACCTGCAAGAAATATTGGAATAAGGCGATTAAGGAATCTATTGTTCAGCTTAAAAACATTGTTTTTGACAATCCCCAATTTTCTCTTACCACAACTTTTGAGAAAAACGATTTCATTAATATTTTAGTTAATAAATTTGGAATATCCCAAAATGTGGTGGAAGATTTTTTTGATACCGTCAATAAAATGAATTTTTATGACGATCAGTCCATGACCACTCGGGAGCTGTTCGAGAAATTCTTTCCTGGTCGCACAGATGTGCACCGATTACTCATGGAGCCAATCACTTACGCTAACGGTTCCACTTTAGATGAGCCTGCTATTACCTACGGTATTGTTTTCTCCAACTTCATGAATAAAGGGGTTTTTACCTTTGTGGGTGGCACCGATCGTCTTATTGGGATGATGGGGGATGAACTGGTGGCCAACGGGGTAACCATTGCCCTTAAGGCTAAGGTTGATCAGGTGCTTATTGAAGACTCCAAGGTGTGCGGTGTTAGGGTTGGAGATAAAGAGATTAGCGCTAAATCGGTGGTTTCTAATAGCGGTATTACTAATACCATTGATAATTTAGCTGGCAGAGAGAATTTTCCCTCCGATTTTCTTGATCAATTCAGTAAGGTGAAGGTTAATAATTCCAGCGCGCAGGTTTATTTCGGGATTAAAAAGGGTGAAACCATAGAGGACGTGGGTGATTTACTTTTCACCTCAACCTCCGATGAGTTTTCCTCCGAGGAAATGCTGGACATGGAGAGTAAAAGTAGAACATTCTCTCTCTATTATCCTAAAACCAGGCCTCAACAAGACCCTGACTATACCGTGGTGGCGTCCATGAATGCCAGTTATGAGAATTGGGCCGATCTTGATGATGAGCAATATAAACAAGCCAAGGAAGAGATGATCGAGCGCTCTTATAACGATCTTGAGCGTTATTTGCCGGGTATCCGCAACAAGGTTGACTGGGTGGAAGCTGCCACTCCTCGGACCTTTAATCGCTATACTCTGCATACCAAAGGCACCTCTTTCGGTACCAAATTCGAGGGACTCGATGTCTCCCGGTCCATATTTAAGGTTCTTCCCGGTCTGTTTCATGTGGGCTCTGTGGGGATTATTATGTCGGGTTGGTTGGGAGCGATCAATTACGGGGTTATCGTCGCCAATGATGTGGACGGATATATACGTAGTTAACAGGAGATGATGATATGACGGACTTTATCGGCCAGAAAGCTATTGTTACCGGTGCTACTCGTGGAATAGGTAGGGCCATTACTCTGGCTTTGGTTAAGCGGGGCGTTGAAGTGGTCGGCATCTATGGTGGCGATGAAGAAGCGGCCTCTCGTTTGCGTGATGATTGCGCTGACCTTGACGGCCATATCTATTTACACTGTTTGGATGTTAGTGATTACCAGGCGGTGCAACGTTTTTACGCCGGTGTCGAAGAAGAATTCGGAACCATTGATATCCTGGTAAATAACGCCGGAATTCGTCGTGACGGAGTAGTGGCGATGATGAAGGAGGAGGATTGGCGGCGAGTGATTGATGTCAATCTCAGCGGTGGATTCA